>JAKDIK010000029.1 GCA_030450535.1 Propionibacteriaceae bacterium | reverse complement strand
CCGGGCCTCGTCGGCGGCCGCGCGCAGGCGTCCGGCCTCGGCCTCGGCCGCCTCCGAGGCCGACGTGAGCGACTTCACCTCGCCAGCCAGGCGTGCCAGACCCTCGCGCCGGTCGGCGATGGCACGCAACTGCGCGGCGTAGGTCTTCTCGGCGGTCGCGTGCTGACGCTCCAGCCGCTCGCGCTCACCGCTTGCCCTCGCCAGCGCGTCGGTGCGACCGGCCACGATCTGCGCCAGATCGGCCTCGGCCTCGCGCATCTGAGCGGCCTCGGCCTCAATGGCCTCGGGATCACGGCCGCGGCGCTCCTCGACGCTGAGGTTCGACGCGTTGCGGACGCGCTCCGCGGCGATCGCGGCGGTGGAGGCAGCCCGCTCGCGCAGCCCGGCCAGCGCGTACCAGGTCTCCTGGGCCCGGTTGAGGTCGGGCGTGGCCGCGCGCACGGCGTCCTCGGCCTGTGTCTCAGCCGTGCGGGCGGCCTCGAGGGCGTCCTCGACGGACGTCCGCCGCGCCCGGATCTCGGCCTCGGCGGCGAGGTCGGAATCCAGCGCGAGGGTCGCCATGACGTAGTCGTCGGCCAGCAGGCGCGCCTTGGCGTCGCGCAGCTCGGCCTGGATGACGACGGCCTTCCGGGCGACCTCTGCCTGGCGTCCGAGCGGCTTGAGCTGGCGGCGGATCTCGCCGATGAGGTCGGCGAGCCGGTCGAGGTTGGCCTGGGTGGCGTCCAGCTTGCGGAGCGCCTTCTCCTTGCGCTTGCGATGCTTGAGGACGCCGGCAGCCTCCTCGATGAAGCCACGGCGGATCTCAGGCGTGGCCTGCAGGATCGTGTCGAGCTGGCCCTGCCCCACGATGACGTGCATCTCGCGGCCGATGCCGGAATCCGACAGCAGCTCCTGAACGTCCAGCAGCCGGGCGGCGTGGCCGTTGATGGCGTACTCCGACCCGCCCGAGCGGAACATCGTGCGGCTGATCGTCACCTCGGTGTACTCGATCGGCAACGCCCCATCGGTGTTGTCGATGGTCAGGCTCACCTCAGCGCGCCCGAGCGGCGCGCGTCCGGCGGTGCCGGCGAAGATGACGTCCTCCATCTTTCCGCCGCGCAGCGACTTGACGCCCTGCTCGCCCATGACCCAGCTCAGGGCGTCCACGACGTTCGACTTGCCGGAGCCGTTCGGTCCGACCACGCAGGTGATGCCCGGTTCGAAATGCAGCGTGGTCGCCGACGCGAACGACTTGAAGCCGCGGAGCGTCAGGGACTTGAGATGCACACGGCCACCTTAGGGAGCCCGGGGGTCAGGGCTGGGAACCGACGCGCGCGTGATGGCGGCGACGGATGATGCGGAAGGTCCACAGCTTGTTGACGAGGAAGTTGATCGGCATCACCAGGACCACCTGAATGAGCTGCGCCCAATAGAGCCGTTTGGTCCAGATGGGCCCCGTGTCGGTGAAGAAGGCAGCCGACAGGTACAGCGGCGACGTCGGGTTGCGCAACAGCGTCAGGATGATGAGTCCCACGCCCTGCGCGACGAGTCCGACCGTCATGAAGGGCAGGAACTCGTGGAAGAACGGAGCGCGCCGGTCGCCCCGGAAGGTCCAGTAGCGGTTGAGGACGAAGTTGTAGGCGTTCGCGACGAAGAAGGCGAAGATCGCGTAGAGGTGGTACATGCGGACGCTCCAACGCGTCCCGGGGATGTTCCAGACGGCGAAGTCGTCCCCCAGTGCGAAGCCGTGGAAGAAGACGTTGTGGGCCAGGCCGATGGCCATCAGGTTGACCGCGATGCCGGATCCGCCGATGAGCCCGAACTTCACGAATTCGCGCAGACTCGTGCCGTGCCGGACGTACAGCTCGCGCAACGTGCTCACGAAGACGGGATCCTACCGGGCTGGTCTGTGGCACTGCCAAGCCGTGGGGCGACGTGGCCCGACTCGGCCACGCATCACTGCTGCAGTCTGGCCCGCGCATCGTTGAACCGGTCAGGCTCTGCTCGTCTCAAACTCTGCTCGTCTCAAACTCTGCTCGTCTCAAACTCTGCTCGTCGCGACCCTCACGGCTTCGAGACGGACGTCGATCGACTCGGCCATCATCGCGATCTCCTGCTCGCGGATCTGGTTCCTGTGCGCGGCATCGCGCCAACCGGCCATCGCTCCTTCGACGCGACGGATCCGCTGGCCCGCCTGCTCGGCGCTCAGGCCGCACTCCTCGGCCAGCGGCAGCAGCGCCTCCGCCTCGTCGGGCAGCGCGTCGGCCCCCATGATCGACGTCGCGCGCGGCCGCCACGGGTCGGGGCTGGGGTTCACGTCGAAGGCCGGGCTGAGCGTCCATGAACCGCGATCGGCAAGAAAGCCGTGGTTGCGGAGGTGGTCGTCGATGTTGCCCAGCACGACGGATGCGACGACGCGGTCGAAGAGTTCTCGGTGATCGGCCCTGGGCGAGAGCGAGAGGTCGCGGACGGCCTCGGCGATCTCGACGTAGTCGCGATGGTCCCCGTCGGATGCGCCCAGCGCCGTCATCGCACTGATGTAGCCGATGCGGTGCCCCTCCGCGGACCGATCGAACCGTCGCAGGACGAGGACGGCTCGCTCCCCCACCCTCATCAGCCGCCGCGCGGGCGTCCTGATCCCCGCGGACTCCAGCAGGTCCAGCGCCGTCGCCTCCCAGGCCATGACGTCCCACCGGTCGCCGGAGTGCGGGAACTTGGCGATGGCCAGCGCGCCGTCCTCGAGGCGCACGGACGCCTTGGGCCGCGCGCCGCCCAGGCCGGTCGTGCCGGTGTCGAGCAACTGCTTGACGGCGGCGGTGGGGTCCACCTTCGTGGCGAGCTCGTCCGCGGCGCGCAGCAGCTCAGGGAGCGAGACCAGCTGCGGGACGCGCGCCGGCTCGCCCACGAACGCCGGCTGTCCAGCGATCCGATAGCGCAGGGACCCCTGGCGGGCGTCATCGCTGACTCCGAGCAGGAAGTCGAGGTCGTCCAGGTGGCGGGGCGCGCGACCCTCGGAGCGGGCACGGGCGCGCTCGGCCTTCTCGATGAGGTTGCGGCCCCAGCGGTCCGGGGCGCTGTCGGCGAACGCCCGCACGAGGCCCGCCTGGTGCTGCGCACCCGAGACGAGCGGAAGCGCCGGGTCGATGCTCGTCCCGTCGCCGGCCAGGTAGCCCGGGGCATAGAGGAACGTGGTCGAGACCTGGCCGCGCAGCCTGGTGACGTGCGCCTGTCCGACCAGGACCGGCTGTCCGGCGCTGTCCGAGAAGACCTCGACGGTGGTCATCGCGCGCGCTTCTTCGTCAGGTTGCCGGCGCGAAGTCGGCCGATGTCGCTCTCGAGGGGATCGACCGCCCCGACGGCCCGGTCCAGCAGGCCCAGTGCCCGCAGCACCTGCGCGACGTTCCCGAAGCCCACGGCGGGATCCCCGGACTCGATCCTGCGCAGGGTGTCACGCGTGATCCCGGCGCGCTCGGCCACCTGCTGTGCGGTGAGCCCGAGCACCATGCGCCAGCCATGCACGTGCTCGCCGAACGCGGTGAGCTCCCGGTCGATGCGGTATCCACGCATGGCGCACTCCTTCCCTTGATGACGAGCCTAGCATGCACAATTAGCGCATATGGCGAGTCTGATCGCCATAGTTAGGGTTGCCGGAGGTGCAGCACGGCGCCCAGCGATTTCATCGGTGGCAGCCGTGGGCATGATCACCGACGTCATCGCGATGGGTTACGCCGCGTCCTCGGCTTCCGTTGACACTGAGGGCAGAAGTGGCTCGATCGGTTCGCGAACGGGACCCTGCTGATCGGAGTCCCACACCGATGGCACGGCTGCCCCGCGCGGCCGTAGACGGCCAGCGACCGATCGAAATAGCCCGACTCCCCATTGACGTTCACGTACAGGGCATCAAACGAGGTGCCGCCCTGGACGAGCGCGTTCGCCATCACGTCCCGCGCGGCGTGCAGGACGCGGCGCACGGCGTCCGGCGTGAGATCGTTCGCGGGTGTCTCACCATGCTCTCTGGCGCGCCAGAGCGCCTCGTCGGCGTAGATGTTGCCGATGCCGCTCACGATGGTCTGGTCGAGCAGGACACGCTTGAGGGGGCTGCGCCGGGACGCCGCACTCTCAACGAGGGCGTCCATGTCGAGCTCCGGGTCGAACAGGTCGCGGGCGATGTGGGCGATCTCGGGCGGCAGCTCCGCTCCTCCGGTCGAGATCGACAGGCCGCCGAACATGCGCTGATCGACGAAGCGCAGCTGGACGCCGTCGCCCAGGTCGACCAGGACGCGGGCGTGGCGCTGGAGCGGGGCGTCCGGCGCGTCGACGCGGAACTGGCCGCTCATGCCGAGGTGGGCCAGCACGGCGTCGCCGTCGGTGAGCGGAAGCCACAGGTACTTGCCGCGCCTTCTCGGTGCGGCGAAGGTGCGGCCGACAAGGGCGGACGCGAAGGCGTCCGGGCCCGCGACATGCCGCCGGACGGGGCGGGGATGCAGGACACGAACGGCGTCGATCCGGCGTCCGGTGAGGACCGGCGCCAGCCCGGCCCGGACGGTTTCGACCTCGGGCAGCTCCGGCATCGCGGGCTCAGGCGGGGTCGGCGGCGGCCCCGGTCACCGTGAAGGCGGCCGTCAGGGCGGCGTGGGCCTGCTCGGCCGCACCCTGCTCGGCCTGCTTCTTGGAGCGGGCGGACGAGGGCGGGAAGGTCGAGTCGCCGACGATGGCGACGGCCTCGAACCGCTTGTCGTGGTCGGGACCGGTGGCGGTGTGGGAATAGCGCGGCACCGGCAGGCCCTGCTCGGCGCACAGCTCCTGAAGGGCGGTCTTCCAGTCCATGGTGACGCCGGCGGCGGTCGCCCTGGCGACCAACGGATCCATGATGTGGCGCACGAAGCGCTCGGCGCCGTCGCGTCCTGCAGAGAGGAACACGGCGGCGATGACGGCCTCCGTGGCGTCGGCGAGGATCGAGTCCTTGTCGTCGCCGCCGGTGGAGGTTTCGCCCTTGCCGAGCCGCAGGTACTCACCCAGGTGCAGTCCGCGGGCCACGTCGGCCAGCGCGTAGGTGTTGACGACGGCTGCCCGCTTCTTGGCGAGGACTCCCTCGGCGTCCTCGGGGTACAGCCGGTAGAGGTGTTCGGTCACGACGACGCCCAGCACGGCGTCGCCCAGGAACTCCAGCCGCTCATTGTGGGGGGTGCCCCCGTGCTCGTAGGCCCAGGAACGGTGCGTCACGGCAAGCTGGAAGAGCTGGGGATCGATATCGATCCCCAGCTCGGTGATGGTCTCCAGCACGCGGCCCTGTGCCGCGTCGGTCACGGCTCGACGACCTGCCGGCGGGCGCTGCGCGGCCCGTACTGGCCACAGCTCGGGCACGCGGTGTGGGGCAGGTGCTTCGCGCGGCAGGCGGCGTTGGCGCAGGTCACCAGCGTGGGCGCCTGCGTCTTCCACTGCGCGCGACGCGCACGCGTGTTGCTGCGGGACATCTTCCGCTTGGGAACAGCCACGTCAAACTCCTCGGATCGTGGGGCGGGAGCCCCTCATGCGTTCTGGTCGCCGTCGGCCCAGCCGGCCAGGCTCGCCCATCGGGGATCGACGGGCTCCTCATGGCCGTGGTCGGGATCGTCGTTCAGGTTCGCCCCGCAGACGGGGCACAACCCGGAGCAATCCTCCCGACACACCGGGATGAACGGCAGCTCCAGTACCACCGCGTCCCGCAGCAGCGGCTCGAGGTCGATCATCTCGCCCTCGACGCGGCTGGCCTCGTGATCGTCGGGATCCACGCCCGGGAAGAGGAACAGTTCCTGCAGGTCGACCTCGGCCGAAGCCTCGATCTCGGTCAGGCACCGAGCACACTCCCCGCGCAGCCGGACGCCGGCGGTTCCGTTGGCCAGGACCCCGTCCCCCACTCCCTCGAGCGTCAGCTCCAGTTCGACGGGCGATGAGGCCGGTACTGAGATCACGTCGTTGCCTATGCCCTCGGGAGCCGGAACCCCCTGCGCAATCTCCTTGACCGAGCCCGCGCGATGCCCGAATTCGTGAATGTCGAAGACGAGCGGGGAACGCGGGTCGATGGAGCGAGTCATGGGAGAACTCCTTCACCTGGGCACGACAGCGTCATAACCGAAGGACAAGCCTACCGGTCCGGACGGGTGGCGTCCAAACGGCGACGACAGGCGGGTGCGGCTCGCCGCGAGCACCCGGAGGAGGTGGAGCCTCAGCCCCGGGCCACCTTGGCGCGGATGCGCTCGTGGACGCCCTCGGGCACGAACTGCGCCACGTCGCCGCCCAGCCGGGCGATCTCGCGGACCATCGTGGAGCTGATGTGGGCGACCGCCGACGAGGTGGGCAGGCAGATCGTCTCGATGCCCGACATGGCGTGGTTCATCTGGGACATCTGCAGCTCGAACTCGAAATCGGTGGCGAATCGCAGACCCTTGACGATGACGTCGACACCCTCGTCGCGGCAGAAGTCGACGAGGAGGCCGTCCAGAGGCTTGACGGTCACGTTCACCAGCCCCGCGGTCGCCTCGGTGAGGATGGCGACTCGCTCGTCGGGATCGAAGAGGTAGTTCTTCGCGCTGTTGCGGCCGACCGCCACGACCACGTCGTCAAAGAGGCTCGCCGTGCGCGTGATGATGTCGAGGTGTCCGTGGGTGGCGGGATCGAACGAGCCGGGGCAGATGGCCCTCATGCGTCCTCCTTCGTGGCGAGGTACAGGGTCGTCTCACCGTAGCGTCGATGCCAGCGGTGCCCGAGGGCGTCCGGCCACGCGAACGGCTCGTCGCGGCTGGAGCGTTCGACGATCACGAGGCCGTCCCCGGCGAGCCAACCCTCCATGAGCCGCGTGATCTGCGGAGACAGGGCGTCGTTGGCCACGTCGTAGGGCGGGTCGAACCAGACGACGTCGAAGGGGCGCGGTTCCCCGGCGAGGTAGGCGTCGACGGAAGCGGCCACCACTGCGACCTCCAACCCGGTCGCGCGCGCGTTGCCGCGGGCCAACTGCGCTGTGGCCTTGTCGCGCTCGACGGCGACGACGGGTCCGGCGCCGCGGGAGGCGGCCTCGAGGGCCACGGCGGCCGTCCCGGCGTAGAGGTCGAGGAAGCTGAACCGGTCGAGCATGGAGTCCACCGGTTCGCCGGCGGTGCCGGCCCAGTCGGCGATGAGGTTGAAGGCCGATTCGCGCACCCGATCGGACGTCGGTCGGGTGCGGGCGTGGGCCGGGGTGGCGAGCCTGCGGCCGCCCGCCCGGCCGGCGATGATCCGGCTCACCCTAGGCAGGGTAGCCCTGGTCAAGGCACGATGGGTGCATGACGCCCCCTCGGAATGGACCGGTCACGCTGCTCGACGAGGACGCAGCATGGGCCGAACTGGAATCCCACGAGCTCGGACGCCTCGCCGTCAGCCTGGGCGGCGAGCCGGAGATCTTCCCACTGAACTTCGTCGTGGACGGCCGCGGCCTGCTGTTCCGCACCGCCGAGGGCAGCAAGTTGCTCGCAGCGACGCTCGGCGGCGTGGCGGCACTGGAGGTGGACCGCTGGGACAACCTCACCGGCGTCAGCGTCATCGCGCGCGGGTCGCTGCGGGTGTTGGAGGACGCCGACGAGCTCGCCCGGGCGGACTCGTTGCCGCTGCGGTCGTGGGTGGGCACGGTGAAGACCCACTACGTGCGCCTCGAGGTGGCGACGATCAGCGGCCGCGGTTTCACCTTCGGCGACGCCCCCGAGGACTACCAGCCGGTGGGCTGACCCCGGCGTCTCGCCGCCCACACCGCCCTCACCCCGGATGCCGGTTCACCCGAGGATCGGGGTTGGTGTATCGACCCCAATCCTCGGGTGGGGACGCGCCCCACCCGCCGATCGGCCGATCACGATCGCTCGATCCACTCCCCGCCGGCCAACAGGTTCGTCTGCGCCACGGCGTCGGCGAAGCCGGGCGTCGTGCACTCGGGATCGCGCACCACCGCCTCCTCGGCCACCTGCCGGGCCGCCGAGATGACGTCGGCGTGATCGAGCACCCGCAACAGCCGCAGGGCCGACCGGCCTCCCGACTGAGTCGCGCCCAGCACGTCACCCTCACGACGCTGCACCAGGTCCAACTCGGCCAACGCGAAACCGTCCCGGGTCGCCGCCACGGATTCCAGCCGCACCCACGCGTCCGAGGCGGGGTCGATCCGGCTGATCAGCAGGCATACGCCCGGGTGCTCGCCGCGTCCGATCCGGCCGCGGAGCTGGTGGAGCTGGCTGATGCCAAATCGGTCGGCGTCCCAGATCACCATCATGGACGCGTTGGGCACGTCGACGCCGACCTCGATGATCGTCGTCGAGATCAGCACGTCCACCTCTCCCGCCGCGAACGCCGCCATGGTCGCCTCCTTGGCGTCGGCCGCGAGTTGACCGTGCAGCACGGCGAGCCGCCGGTTCCGCAGCGGCCCGTCGGCCAGCAGCTCGGCGAGCCACATGACTCCCCCATCGCTGCCGTCGGCGCCGATCCGCGGGGCCACGACGAAGACCTGCCGCCCCTGGGCCACCTCCTCGTCGACGCGCTCCCACGCCCGCTCCACCCAGGCCGGACGCAACGCGGCGTTCACCACCGTCGTCGCCACGTCCGAGCGTCCGCCGGGTAGCTCGGTGAGCGTCGACACCTCCAAGTCGCCGAACACCGTCATCGCCACGGACCGCGGGATCGGCGTCGCCGTGAGCACCAGCACGTGCGGCTTGGACGCCGACCGGTCGGTCAGCCGCGCCCTCTGCTCCACCCCGAACCGGTGCTGCTCGTCCACCACCACGAGCCCCAATTCGGCGAAGGAGACCTGATCGGCCAGCAGCGCGTGCGTTCCCACGACGATGCCCGCCTCGCCCGAGGCGATCTTCAGCAGCGCCGCCTTGCGCTGCGCCGACGAGCTCGAACCGGTGAGCAGCACGACGTCCGTCGCGCAGTCCGGCGCCCCCAGGACGCGGCCGGCGCCCAGATCACCCAGCATGCCGGCGATCGTGCCGTAGTGCTGTTGGGCGAGCACCTCGGTCGGCGCCAGCAGGACGGCCTGGGCGCCGGCGTCCACGACCGTGAGCATGGCCCGCAGGGCCACGAGGGTCTTGCCGGAGCCAACCTCGCCCTGCAACAGCCGCTGCATGGGCGCGTGGCGGGCAAGGTCGGCAAAGATCTCGGCGCCGACCTCCACCTGCCCCGGGGTGAGGGCGAAGGGCAGCCGGGCGTCGAACGCGTCCAGCAGGCCGTCCGGACGCCGCGGGCGCGGCCCCGCCGACTGCCGGGCGTTCTCTGCGCGCCGGTACGCCATCGTGAGCTGGGTGGCGAACGCCTCGTCGAACAGCAGGCGGCGGCGTCCGGTCTCCACCTCGCCCAGCGTGCCGGGCCGATGAACGAGGGAGAAGGCGTCCACGTGGCCGCAGATCCCCGACTGCTCGCGCACCCAGTCCGGCCACGGGTCGTCCGTGGCGCCGAGTGTCGCCAGGGCGAACCGGATGCACTCCGCGATCTTCCACGTCGGCAGCTTGGCCGTCGCGGGGTAGAGCCCCACGATGCCCGAGCGCGACAGCTCAGCGATGCGTTCCTTCTCCTCGGATTTCCCCACCACCTTGCCGGCCGCATCGAGCATCACGAACGCCGGATGCGTCATCTGGGGGTGGTTTTGAAAGCTGCCCACCTTGCCCACGAAGATGCCCCGGACGCCCATCCTCAACTGGGCCTGCCACCACCCCGCGAGGTGGTCGTTGCCGAAGAACGTGACGCGCAGGCGCCCCTTGCCGTCGGTGAGGACGACCTCCAGCCGCGCGGTGCTGCGTCGGCGTCCACCCGGCGCGGACATGTTTCGCTTGATGTCGCTGGATTCGACCCGCGCCATCACGGCCACGTGCTCACCCTCCTCGAGAGTGGCCAGGTCGGTCAGCTCGGTGCCGCTGAGGTAGTGGCGGGGCAGGTGGCGCAGCAGGTCGCCGACCGTCTCGACACGCAGGGCCGCGAACTCCTTGGCCGTCCGCTCGCCCAGCACGGAAGCCACGGGCGCGTTCAGCTCCGCGAACGCCGGGGTGCGCCAGCCGCTGAGTGGTTCCACGGGATTGATCCTAAAGGGACGCTCTGACACTCCGCCGAGGGTTCACCCGGGCGGATCCGTCTGCGGCCCGCAGGTCAGACGGCTGGGCGCGCGCATGCAAAAGGCCCGCCGGAGCGGGCCCCTGCTGGTGCGCTGGAATCAGCGCGCGACCTTGCCGGCCTTGATGCACGAGGTGCACACGTTCAGCCGCTTGGTGCCACCGTTCACGACGGCGCGCACGCTCTGGATGTTCGGGCTCCAACGGCGGTTGGTCTTCTTCTTCGACCAGGGCACGTTGTGGCCGAAGGTCGGCTTCTTGGCGCAGACGTCGCACACGGCGGCCATGGCTGATCTCCTTGCAATTGCGGGCAGGCGCCGGGCGCGCCTCGAACCCGTCGGAAAACGGAACCTGACCATGATAGCCGAGCGCTCCGGTCAGGGAAAATCGCGCCCTGCCTGCGGCTCAGGTCGACAACACCACGGGAACGATCATGGGCCGGGCGCGATAGGTCCGGCTCACCCAGCGGCCGATCCGCCGGCGCATGACCTGTTGCAGCTGATGGGTGTCGTCGGCGCCCTCGGCGAGCGCGTCCCGCAGGGCGCGGGCGACCTCGGTGGAGATCTCGTCGAACAGCCCTTGGCCGTCCACGAAGCCGCGGGCGGTGACGATCGGGCCCTCCACGAGTTCGCCGGAGTGAAGGTTGACCACGGCGATCGCTGAGATGAAGCCCTCCTCGCCCAGCACGCGACGGTCGTCCAACTGCGAGTCGCCCACGGCGTCCACGGTCGTGCCGTCGACGAAGACGTAGCCCGACTCCAGCTTGCCGACGACCCGGGCGCGCCCGCCGCGCAGGTCCACGACGGCGCCGTCCTCGACCACGATGGTGTTCTCGCGCGGAACGCCCGTCGCCACGGCCAGGTCGCCGTTGGCGACGAGGTGTCGCACCTCGCCGTGCACCGGCATCACGTTGCGCGGCTGCACGAGGTTGTAGCAGTAGAGGAGTTCGCCAGAGCTCGCGTGCCCCGAGACGTGCACGAGCGCGTTGCCCTTGTGGATCACCTGGACGCCGTTCTTCACCAGCCCGTTGATGACCCGATACACCGAGTTCTCATTGCCCGGGATCAGCGAGCTGGCCAGCAGCACCACGTCGCCCTCCCCCGCCGTGATGACCGGGTGCTCGTGGTTCGCGATGCGCGACAGCGCGCTGAGTGGCTCGCCCTGCGAGCCCGTGGAGATGATGACCACCTTGTCCTCGGGGTACTTCTCGAGCTCGTCGAGCGCGATGAGCGTGTTGCCGGGCACGTTGAGGTAGCCGAGTTGGGCCGCGATCGTCATGTTCTTGACCATGGAGCGCCCCACGTAGCAGACCTTGCGACCGTGTCGGACGGCCTGGTCCATCACCTGCTGGACGCGGTGCACGTGGCTGGCGAAGCAGGCGACGATGAGGCGTCCGGTCGCGTGGGAGAACACGCGCTCCATGGCGGGCTGGATGTCCTTCTCCAGCGTCGTGAAGCCGGGCGTCTCGGCGTTCGTGGAATCCACCATGAACAGGTCCAGGCCCGCGGTGCCGATGCGCGCGAAGCCGCGCAGGTCGGTGAGGCGTCCGTCCAGCGGCAGTTGGTCCATCTTGAAGTCGCCGGTGTGCAGCACGTTGCCGGCCACGGTGGTGATGTGCACGGCCAGCGCGTCCGGGATGGAGTGGTTGACGGCCAGGAACTCCAGGTCGAAGCCGCCTGCCGTGGTCGTCGACCCGGCCGTCATCTCGCGCAGGTCGAAGCCACGGATGCGGTGCTCCTTCAGCTTCTCGCGGACGAGGGCGAGCGTCAGTTTGGAGCCGTAGACGGGAATGTCGGGACGTCGGCGCAGCAGGTAGGGCACGGCGCCGATGTGGTCCTCGTGGCCGTGGGTGAGCACGAGACCCACCACGTCGTCCATGCGGTCGGCCAGCAGGTGCAGCGCCGGCAGGATCAGGTCGACGCCGGGATGGTTCTCGTCGGGGAACAGGACGCCGCAGTCGACGAGCAGGATCTCGCCGTTGACCTCGAAGGAGGCCATGTTGCGGCCCACGTCACCGAGCCCGCCCAGCGGGATGATCCGCAAGGTATCGCGCTGGAGCCTGGGGGGCGTCTTGAGTGCTTCTCTCACTCGCTCACCTTAGCGGGAGGCGATCCCGCGCCGGTCGCACCCCCACCACCCGGGGCGCTCCGGCTCAAGCCCACTCACGTGGGGGTGAGCTCCACTCACTGGAAACATCGGGACCGTCTACTCACCCGAAGTTTCCAGTGAGTGGGGCTCACCTGTGAGCCACCTCGGCGGGCGGCCACGCGTAAGCTGTGCCCCAGCGCGCCCAGGGGAGACCGCAGCCGAAGGAGAGCCGCATGCATGCCGACCACGGAGCCCTCGTCATCACGATGTGGGAGACCTACGGGTCGAACATGGACGCCGTGGCCACGGCCCTGGCCGACGCGATGGGCCTGACGCTCCACCAGCAGGCGTACTCCTCGGAATCCATCGAGAGCGCCGTTGAGGAGCGTGAACACCAGGGCCCGCTCAGCCGGTTCCTGCGCGACTTCGCGCCGGCAAGCTACGCCCCCAGCGGGGCGGCCGCGGCGGCGTCCCTGGAGGTCCAGAGCGGCTACGCGAGGGAGGCGGTCGACAACACCGCCGAGGTCGAACGGCTCGCCGCCCAGGGCGGGGTCATCCTCGGCCGCAACGGCCAGTACGTCCTGCGCCACCGCCCCAACACGCTCCACGTCAAGCTGGACGGCCCGATCGAGGCCCGCATCGAGAACGCCGCCCGGGCGAGCGGCATCCCCCACGACCGCGCGGCGCGGCGCCAGAAGGTCGAGGACGACTTCCGCGCCGGGTTGGCCCGCAGGCTTCACCGCTTCGACCCCCGCGACAACGAGCATTACGACCTCGTCATCAACGGCGCGACCCTGCCCACCGACGCCGTCGTGGCCGTCATCGCCGCGGCCGCGAAGGCAAAGCTGGGGTGATCACGGCACACCCGCTCGCGCCCTCGCCTCGCCCGTGGGCGGCTCGCGGTGGGCGAGCCATCCGACGACGGCGCACATGGACGCCAAGGCGACGCCAGGCCACACCAGATCCCCCCGGACGCCGCCCTCGGCGGCATGTGCGGGCGGGGCGGCGGCCGTGAGGATCACGAGGGTGGCCACGAAAACCGAGGCGATGCTCCGTGTTGGCTTCATGATGTCTCCCTTGAGAGAGTGATGATGAGATCTTCGCCCTCCCCAACCCGCGGGTGGAGTATCCGTTCGAGCGGGCCCATGCAGCCAACCCTAGGATGATGGGGTGACCGACGCCTCCCGCACGCCCGACTCCTGCCGCCTCGCGTTGCCCACGGAGGCCGAACGCCTGGCCGCGATCCAGCGGCGCAGCTGGCATCAGCAGTTTCCGCCCGACGTCGCCGAGCACCTCATGGCGTCGGTCGACCTCGCCTCGATGACGCAGTCCTGGACCACCGCCATCGCGCGCCCACCGCTCGCGACCATGCGCGTGCTCGTGGCGATCGGGGACGGCCGCGTCGTCGGCTTCGCCGCCGTGGGGCCCTCCGCCGCCGACGACGCCGCGTTGGGTGCCCCCGGGCTCGTCGCCGCGTTGATCATCGCTCCCCCGGCGCAACGAAAGGGGCACGGCTCACGGCTGCTCAACGCCGTCGCCGACACCCTGCGCGCAGACGGTTTCACCCGCGCGACGTGGTGGGTGCGCTCCACCGACGACCCGCTGCGCAGCTTCCTCGCATCGGCCGGCTGGGCCGCCGACGGCGCCCACCAATCGGTGGGCACCGCCGACGAGGCCGCCCGCGTGCGGATGATCCGCATGCACACCGCCCTGGCGTGAACCTCAGTTCACGTCGTCGTCGACCCACTCGAAGGTCTTCGTGACGGCCTTCTTCCAGTTGCGGTAGAGGCGGTCGCGGTCTTCGGAATCACCCGCGGGCGTCCACCGCTTGTCCTCGGCCCAGTTGTCGATGACGTCCTGCTCGCCGTCCCAGTACCCGACGGCGATACCGGCCGCGTAGGCCGCGCCGAGCGCCGTCGTCTCGGCCACGACGGGCCGCACGACGTCCACGCCGAGCTGGTCGGCCTGGAACTGCATCAGCGTGTCGTTGGCCGTCATGCCGCCGTCAACCTTGAGCTCGGCGAGCGTGACCCCGGAGTCGGCCTCCATGGCGTCCAGCACCTCGCGCGTCTGGTAGGCGGTGGCCTCCA
>JAKDIK010000193.1 GCA_030450535.1 Propionibacteriaceae bacterium | reverse complement strand
CCCGTGCTACACGCAGATCCACCCGACCTGCATCCCCGTGCACGGCGACACCCAGTCCAAGCTCACCCTGATGAGCGAGTCGCTGCGCAACGACGGCCGCATCTGGGTGCCGAAGAACGCCGAGGACTGCGACTCCGATCCGCGCCAGATCGCCGAGGAGGACCGCGACTACTACCTGGAGCGCATCTACCCGGCGTTCGGCAACCTGGTGCCGCGCGACATCGCCTCCCGGCAGGCGAAGAACCGCTGCGACGAGGGCCGCGGCGTGGGTCCGGCGGTCGAGGAGGTCGACCACGAGACCGGCGAGACCCGCCGCGTCCGCCGGGGTGTGTACCTCGACTTCGCGTCCGCGATCGAGCGCATGGGGCAGGCGACCGTCGAGGCGAAGTACGGCAACCTGTTCGACATGTACGCCCAGATCACGGGCGAGAACCCGTACGAGACACCGATGCGCATCTACCCGGCGGTCCACTACACGATGGGGGGGTTGTGGGTCGATTACGACCTGATGAGCAACCTCACTGGCCTGTACGTGACCGGCGAGGCGAACTTCTCCGATCACGGCGCGAACCGCCTGGGGGCATCCGCGCTCATGCAGGGTCTGGCTGACGGCTACTTCGTCCTGCCGAACACGATCAACGACTACCTGTCGAAGGGGCCGTTCGAGAAGGTCGGTCCCGATCACCCGGCGGTGGTCGAGGCGCTGGCCGAGACCCAGGGTCGGATCGACCGGCTGCTCGCCATCCGGGGCAGCCGCACGGTGGACAGCTTCCACAAGGAACTCGGCAACATCATGTGGGAGTACTGCGGCATGGAGCGCACCGAGCAGGGACTGAAGTTCGCGATCGGACGGATCCGCGAGTTGCGCGAGGAGTTCTGGCGCGACGTGAAGGTCACCGGCGTCAACGAGGATTTCAACCAGACCCTCGAGCGGGCCGGCCGGGTGGCCGACTTCCTGGAGATGGGCGAGTTGATGTGCGTGGACGCCCTCCACCGCCGCGAGTCGTGCGGCGGCCACTTCCGGGCCGAGTCGCAGACCGAGGACGGCGAGGCGCTGCGCCACGACGACGAGTTCCTGTACGTCGCCGCGTGGGAGTTCGCCGGGGTCGGCGCCAGGCCGGTGCTGCACCGGGAGCCGCTCGTCTACGACTTCATCGAGCTGAAGCAGAGGAGCTACAAGTGATCGTCAACCTGCGAGTCTGGCGCCAGCCGAACGCGGACGCGGAGGGGAGGATGGTCTCCTACCGCGTCGAGGGCGTGTCGGAGGACATGAGCTTCCTCGAGATGCTCGACCTGCTGAACGAGGATCTGACGCTGTCGGGCGAGGAGCCCATCGCGTTCGACCACGACTGCCGCGAGGGCATCTGCGGCATGTGCGGTGTCGTCATCAACGGGTCGGCGCACGGGCGGGCGTCCTCCCCGGTGCCGACCACGACGTGCCAGTTGCACATGCGGTCGTTCGCCGACGGCGCGACCATCGACGTCGAACCGTGGCGGGCCGGTGCGTTCCCGGTGATCAAGGACCTGGTGGTCGACCGGACGGCCTTCGACCGCATCATCCAGGCCGGTGGTTTCATCTCGATCAATGCGGGCTCGGCGCCGGAGGCCCACGCCGTCCCCGCCCCGAAAATCGAGGCCGACCGGGCCTTCGACGCCGCCACGTGCATCGGTTGCGGCGCCTGCGTCGCGGCGTGCCCGAACGGGTCATCGATGCTGTTCACATCGGCGAAGATCACCCACCTCGCCATGCTGCCGCAGGGCCAGCCCGAGCGGTACAGCCGCGTCAAGACGATGGTCGCCGCGCAGGACGAGCTGGGCTTCGGCGGCTGCACCAACATCGGTGAGTGCGCGGCCGTCTGCCCCAAGCAGATCCCGCTCGACACGATCAGCCAGTTGAACCGCGACCTGATCAAGGCGCTGTTCCGCAAGGACGGCAGGTAGCTCCCGCCCACCGGCCGGTCCCGCGCTCCAGCGGGGCCGGCCGTTTGGCATCCGGTGGTGGCTGCGGCGGCGTCCAATTTCGCCCGCATGGACCGATATGGCAGACTTGGTGAGGTTGTGCGCGCCCCTGCCACGGGGGGAACGGCGCCACACGACGATCAGCAAACGAATCAGGTGGCCTGTGGCACCGGCGAGGAAATACCGATGAACAAGCTCGTGTCCGAGATCGCGGCCTCCCAGCTCCGCGACGACATCCCCGACTTCCGTCCCGGCGACTCCGTGCGCGTGCACGTGCGCGTCGTCGAGGGCAACCGCTCCCGCATCCAGGTGTTCGCCGGCGTGGTCATCGCCCGCAACGGCCGGGGCGTCGGCGAGGCGTTCACGGTTCGCAAGGTTTCCTTCGGCACCGGCGTCGAGCGCACGTTCCCGCTGCACTCCCCGATCATCGAGAAGATCGAGGTCGAGCGCCGCGGCGATGTGCGTCGCGCCAAGCTCTACTACCTGCGCGGACTCCGCGGCAAGGCTGCCAAGATCAAGGAAAAGCGCGACAACTGACGCGCGGGAGAACACGGGCGCCGTGGTGACGGGCGAGCAGGAAGCAGCCGAGGCCGAATCCGGTTCCGGGGGGTTCTGGGCGTTCCTGAAGGAAATCGTCATCGTCGTCGTCGGTGCCCTGATCGCGTCGACGATCCTGCGGTTGTTCCTGCTGCAGGTCTTCCTGATCCCGAGCCGCTCGATGGAGACCACGCTCAACGTGGGCGACCGCGTCGCGGTGCTCAAGTTCGGCGGATTCGACCGCGGCGATGTCGTGGTGTTCCGCGACGATTTGGAGTGGCTCGGCAACCCCGACCGCTTCGCCAGGCCGTGGTGGCAGGAGGCGCTCACGTTCGTCGGTCTCATGCCCGATGTGGCGACCAATCACCTGGTGAAGCGCATCATCGGCGTCGCCGGCGACCACGTGGTCTGCTGCGACGCGGCTGGGCGCATCACCGTGAACAACGCGGCACTCGACGAGACGTCCTACCTGTACTCCGATCCAGCCGGTGGTCAGGACGGCGCGTCGGCGTACGCGTTCGATGTCGTCGTTCCGGCCGGTCGCGTGTTCGTCCTCGGCGACCACCGCACGAACTCCGCCGACTCACGCTGCCATCTCGATCAGAGCGTCGGCCAGGTGAGGGCGCTGGGTGCCTTCCCAGCCACCGAATCCATCGTCGGCCGGGCGAGCTGGACCATCTTCCCCTTCGACCGGTGGCGCGGTTTCGCCACCCCCGAGACCTTTACCGCCGTGCCGGACGCCTCCGGGCCGGCCCCCGTCGACCCCGTCGTGACCGGGGACCCGCCCCCCTGCTGAGGCCGACGTGGCGTTCGTCATCCGCCGGGACGCCGGCCTCTACGGCTACGAGCGAGCGCTCGGACGGGCCGGCTTTGACCTCGTGGCCGGCGCCGACGAGGCCGGTCGCGGCGCGTGCGCGGGGCCCCTGGTGGCGGCGGCCGTGATCCTGCCGCACCGGCCCATCGAAGGCCTGGCCGACTCCAAGAAGCTCACCGAGCGCTCCCGCGAGCGCCTGTACGGCATCATCGTCGCCAAGGCGGTCGCCTGGTCGGCCGTCCGGGTGGAGCCTGCCGAGTGCGACCATCTCGGCATGCATGTCGCCAACCTGGCAGCGCTGCGGCGGGCGGTCGCGCTGCTCGACGTCAGGCCCGACTTCGTGCTCACCGACGGTTTCGGCGTGGACGGCCTCGGCGCGCCCTCGCTCGCCATGTGGAAGGGGGACGCCGTGGCGGCCAGCGTGGCGGCGGCGTCCATCGTGGCCAAGGTGACCCGGGACAGGGTGATGACCGCGTACGCCACCGATCACCCGACGTACGCCTTCGACGTCCACAAGGGTTACTGCACTGAGCTGCACCAGTCCGAGCTCGACGCGCAGGGCCCGTGCGCCATCCACCGCCGGAAGTGGGACAACGTGCGTCGAACCATTAGGCTGGAGCGACCATGAGCACCGAGGATCTCGAGCAGTACGAATCCGAGCTGGAGCTGCAGCTCTACCGCGAGTACAAGGACGTCGTCGGCATCTTCACCTACGCGGTGGAGACCGAGCGTCGCTTCTACCTGTGCAACGCGGTCGACCTCAAGGTCCGCACCGAGGGCGGCGACGTGTACTACGAGGTGTCGATGGGGGATGCGTGGGTGTGGGACATGTATCGTCCGGCCCGATTCGTGAAGTCGGCGAAGGTGCTCACCTTCCGCGACGTGTCGATTGAGGAAATCGCGCACTCCGAACTCCAGGTTCCCGACAACCTCTGACGCGACCCGCGGCGTCCGGCCCGGGTCTAGATCATCCCCAGCGCCCGGCCCACCTGCACCGCGCTGTTGCGGTCGTGCACGCCGAGCCGCTTGTAGAGCTCCTTGGCCGTGGATCGCACCGTCTCGGTGCCGAGATAGAGCTCGCCCGCCACCTGCCCCATCGTTGCCCCGGAGGCCAAGGCGCGCAGGACGTCCAACTGCCGGTTGGTCAGGTGGACGTCCTTCACCGGCTCGGGGTTCGTGATGGCCGCCAGACCGGGAAGCTTCCGGACCGCCTCGGACGTCAGCCGCGACACCACGAGCGCTCGTGACCGCTCCCCGAAGAGGGCGACCGTGCCGACCTGGTCGTCCCAGGTCTCCGCGGCCACCGCCACCTCCCTCTCGTCCGGGCGACCGGTCGCGAGCAGCGCTTCGAGCCGGGCGCCGAGGGCGAGAAGGCGCCACCGGGGAGGCACTTCCGGCAGCCCGAGCACCTCCTGGGCCAACTGCTCGGCGGCCTGCGGGTAATCGCCGGCCATGGCGACGTGCGCCCGAACGGCCAGCCCCAGCGTCGGGGGCAGCGGAGAGCGTTCGAGCCACTGCTGGGCCCGACGGGGCTGCGCGGTGCGCGCGTAGAGCAGTGCGAGGGTTGCGTTCATGCTCCACCACGCCCAGGTGGGACTCTCCGTCCACATGGCCTTGCCGAGCATCGTGTGCAGCCAATCGATCGTTGCGGTGGGCCCGTGACGCACCAGGACGCTGCTCGCGCGCACCGCCGCCTCCTCGGGGGCGAAGTCACGCTCAGTGTCCACGAAGCTCAGGGACGTGGCCGCCGGCACAGCCCCGCGACCCACCTCGACGTGCCGTTCGGCAAGCGCGGCAACCGCCAGCGTCGTGTCGTCGGGGGTCTCCGTGGTGTGCGCGATGTGCTCAAACGAGGTGAGGCGGACGGCCGCGAGGTTGGTGCCGCCGGCGATGGCGCTGGTGTAAGCAGCATGCGCGAGCACGGCATGCCGCAGGGTCGGGTACCACTCGGCGCGTCCCCCGAGCGCGTGCATGATGCGCGCCGCGCGGCGCACCGACGCGAGGGCGACCGGCAGGTCCCCAATCCGCACGGCCGCCTGCGTCACGCACAGCAGCAAGGAGGTGAGGGATGCCGCCTCGTCGGCGTGCGCCTCGGCGCCGGCCGTCTCGATCCGCCGGCAGCGGGCCCACACCCAGCCGGCGGTCGTGGTGAGGGTATCCTGCGCCTCCGCGTGCGTCCACGGTCGCCCCGGGACGACCACGGTGGTCAGCCCCTCCCGCACGACGTCGGCGATGGAGCCGCGCTCGAGGCCCTCCGCCACG
>JAKDIK010000028.1 GCA_030450535.1 Propionibacteriaceae bacterium | reverse complement strand
GCCCCGCCCTCAGCGTGACCCTGCCCGCCGACGCGTTCTCGACGTTCCTCATCCCCGCGTCCCAGGACTGACCATGGATTTCCACAACCTCACCCCGGCGATCCCGGGCTTCTACTCCGACCCGACGATGTGCGCCGGCCCGGACGGCGTGTACGTGGCGCACAGCTCGTTCGAGTATTTCCCGGGGCTGCCGGTGTTCCGATCGACCGATATGGCGTCGTTCACCCAGGTGGGCAACGCGCTGGATCGCCCGGACCAGTTCGATCTGCAGACGTTCGCGGGGGCGTCCGCGGGCACCTACGGGTCGACGCTCCGGTACCACGACGGCCGGTTCTGGTTCATCACCACGAACATCGGACAGGTGACGCAGGGCCAGGCGATCCTCACGGCGACGGACGCGGCGGGCCCCTGGTCCGATCCGGTGTTCGTGGCCGGTGTCGTCGGCATCGACCCCGACCTGTGCTGGGACGCCGACGGCACCTGCTACCTGACCTGGTGCGTGTTCGGGCAGGGCATCATGCAGGTCACCGTCGACCCGGAAGCAGGCCGGATGCTGTCCGAGCCGCGGCTGCTGTGGACCGGCACCGGAGCCAAGGCCCCCGAGGGCCCGCACCTGTACCACGTGGGCGACTGGTGGTATCTGATGATCGCCGAGGGCGGCACGGAGAAGGGCCACATGGTCAACGTGGCGCGCTCGCGGCGTCCGGACGGCGGGTTCGAGCCCGCGCCGCAGAACCCGATCCTGACGCACCGGTCGACGGACCACCCCGTGCAGTCGGTCGGGCACGCCGACCTCGTCGAGTGCGATGGGCGCTGGTGGGCCTGCTACCACGGAACCCGCCCCCACGGGATGACGCCGGAGTACCACGTGCTGGGGCGGGAGACGATGGTGTGCCCCGTCGAGTGGGTGGACGGCTGGCCGGTGTTCCGCGAGGATCAGGCCCTCACCTACGACGTCGACACCATCCTGGAAACCGACTTCACCGAGCCGCTGGGCCTGCGCTGGACCTCGCCCCAGGGCGATCTGACGAACGCCGCCACGGGGCCGGACGGGCTCGTGCTGGGCGAGGGGCGTCCGGTGGTGATCCGGGTGCAGGATCTGGGCTGGTTCGCCGAGGCCGACCTCGACGTGAGCGGCGGTACCGGCCGCGTGCTGGTCTACCTCGACGACGACCACTGGTACGGCGTCGACGTGGACGCCGCGGGCGCCCGGGCGGTGGGCCGCAGCGCGCCGTTCGAGGGCGAGTTCGGGCGCGCCGACGTCGACAACCCCGCGGCGGTGACCGTGCGTCTCTCGGCCGAGGTGCCGCAGGCGTCCCCCGTCGCCCGGGCGCAGCCGCCGGACGTCCTGACGTTCTCGGTGGGGTCCGGCGATGCGGTGACGGAACTGGCCTCGGTCGACGGACGTCACGCGTCCACCGAGGTGGCCGGCGGCTTCACGGGCCGGACGATCGGCGTCCAGCGCCTGTCCGGGACGGTGCGGGTGACGCGGTTCCGCTACGAGCCCGTGGAGGGGCTGCCGCCCATGACGTTGGCGGACCTCATCGCCGCCCACCACGACGATGCCTGACCGCCAGCCCGACCACGGGCTTCCGCCGATGGCCGCCCCGGCGCGCGGCACGGACGCGCTCGGAGAGACACCGCGCCCGGCGCACGACCCGGCCTCCGAGATCATCTTCTCCGCGCTCCCGGCGGCACCCCTGCGCCCCGAGGACATCCTGCCCAACCGGACGAGGAACGTCGTGGGGATCGACGTCACGCTGTCGCAGTTCCCTTACGTGGGGCATGCCGAGACGACCTTCGTCTCCCACGACGGGGCCGAACTCGCGCTCGCGGTGTTCCGCCGGCGCGGCGACACGGCGACCGGACCTCTGTTCTTCCACATCCACGGCGGCGGGATGGTCGGCGGGACGCACCACGACGGCCTCGTGCCCTACCTCGGCCACCTCGGCAGGCACGGCGGGGCGGTCGTGTCCGTCGACTACCGGTTGGCCCCGGAGCACCCCGCGCCCACACCGGTCGAGGACTGCTACAGCGCCCTGACGTGGACGATCGACCGCGCGCACGCTTTCGGCGTCAATCCCGACCAGGTCATCCTGGACGGCGGCAGCGCCGGCGGCGGGCTCGCGGCCGGCGTCATGCTGCTGGCAAGGGACCGGGGCGGCCCCCCGCTGCTGGGCGTCCTGCTCGAGTGCCCCATGCTGGACGACCGCAACGACTCCCCCTCGATCCGCCAGTTCTTCCACGGCGGGGGCGGCGCCTGGAGCGGCGCGTCCAACGAGGTCGGCTGGGGCGCGCTGCTCGGCGCCGCGCGCGGTACCGACGCGATCTCCCCCTACGACGCCCCCGCCCGCGCGACATGGCTGGGCGGGCTGCCACCGGTCCACCTCAGCGTGGGCTCCACGGACCCCTTCCGGGACGAGGACGTCGCCTTCGCGTCCGCCATCTGGCGTGACGGCGGCGACTGCGAGCTTCATGTGGTGCCCGGCGGACCGCACGGACACGACGGCATCGCACCGCACACGGCCATCGCCCGGTCGACCGCCGCCGCCCGCGCCGCCTGGGTGGACCGCCTCCTCAACCCCGACGACCCCGCGATGGCCCTCGCCCAGCGCGACCGCATCCTCGCCTACTTCCGGGGGACAACCGAGTAGCACCGCACCCCATCTGCGGGGCACCCACCACGCCACGTTCGAGGGTGGGTTCCTGTCCGCTGAGCGCCGCGCCACGGCAGCCTGCCCATCGGCCCCGTCATCTGGGTGTTCGACAAGGTCTGCGCGGTGATCACCAACAGCAAAAGCCCCCGTCCACCAACAGGTCGACACCGGTCACGAAGGACGCCGCCGGGCTGAGGAGGAACAGGGTGGGACCGGCGATCTCGACCGGTTCAGCCAGGCGGCCGATCGGCGTGGACTCGGCAAACTCCACCACCTGCTCCGCCACCTCCGGACGCTTGTTCATCGGCGTCCACGTGTAACCGGGGCTGATGGAGTTGACCCTCACCCCGCCGCGGATCCACTCGACAGCGAGCGACCGGGTGAGGTGAATCACCGCCGCCTTGGCGCTGTTGTAGTGGACCTGTGTCAGCCCGCGGTTGGCGATGGTTCCTGACATGGATGCGATGTTGACGATCGAACCGCGCCCGTGCCGCAGCATGGCACGTCCCTCCGCTTGGCAGGCCAAGAACACCCCGGTCGCATCCACGTCGTACATCCGTTGCCACTGTTCGAGTGACATCTCGGTGGCGGGGGCCGCATTGGCAATTCCTGCGGCGTTCACGGCCAGCGACAACGGCCCGAACGCGTCCTCAACCTCAAGGACAGCACGGTTCGCGTCCTCGGGCTGGGTGACGTCCCAGGCAATCGCCCGTCCCTCGCCGCCGACTTCGGCGACGAGCCCCAGCGTCTCCTCCATCGTGCTGCTGGGCAGATCGGCGCACCCCACCCGCGCCCCCGCCTCGGCAAGCGCGACGGCGATCGCCTGTCCAATGCCACTCGCCGCTCCCGTGACGAGAGCCACGTCCCCGACGATGCTGCTGTTGAGAAAAGACATGTCTGTCTCCTGATTTGGTGTAGGTGAGAGTTCAGTGCACCGCCAGGTGCGTGATCGCCTCCGGGGTCGCCTCGGCGCGATCCAGTGTCCCCCTATTCTGCCCCTCGCTCAGCCGAGCAGGCGGGATCTGATCCCGTCGCTATGACGAGCACTCGAATCCCCCTCCCCGTGACGGGGATGTGACAGTCGGTGGTCCACAGGGCAGGGGGTGGGGGCGTCGAGTGACCAACCTGCGTCACGTGCGGGTCGCTGACGACCGTCGACTAGGGTGGTGCCCTCACCGGTGAGGCCGCCCTCCGGCTCCTCCTCGAACGCCTCGAGGGCGGCACCACCCCAAGCAGTACGTCATCGCCCCCACCCTGGTCGTCCGGGGCCGTTGGCCCACGAAGGGACCTCCCGTGTCCGCAGTACACCTCGACTCGTCGCGCACCCCCGCAGACCGCGCAGCCGCCCTGCTGCCCCTGCTCTCACTGGACGACAAGCTGGCCCAGCTCACCTGCTACTTCGCCGCGGACCCCGCCGACACCGCCGCGTTCGTCGCGCGCCACCCCCACGGCGTCGGCCAGATCTCCTGCCTCGAGGCCCGCATGGCGACCTCCCTGGACGCCCTGGCGGCCGACCTCACCCGACTCCAGCAGGCGGCCATGGCCGCCAACGAGCACCGGATCCCCGCCACGCTCCACATGGAGGGAGTGTGCGGCGCGTACGCTCCCGGCGCCACCTCATTCCCCACCAACATCGCGCGGGCGGCGTCCTTCGACGCCGACCTGGAGGCCGAGATCGGCCAGGTCGTCGGGCGCCAGGAGCGTGCCCTCGGCGTCACCCAGACCTTCGCCCCCGTGCTCGACGTGAGCCGAGAGCCCCGGTTCGGACGCCACGGCGAGTCCTACGGCGAGGACGCCACCCTCGCGGCCGCGCTCGGGTCGGCGTTCACGCGGGGCGTCCAGGACGACGACGGCTCCGGGCGCCGCACGGACGCCGTCGCCAAGCACTTCGTGGGCTCCCACCACGTGACCGGCGGCATTCACGGGGCCCACCTGGAGGCGTCCTGGCGGACGCTGGTCGAGTACTACGCCAAGCCGTTCCAGGCCGCCATCACGCTGGCCGGCCTGCGGGGCATCATGCCCAGTTACAACGTGGTCGACGGCACGCCGGCGTCGGCATCGCGCCGCCTGCTCACCACCCTGCTGCGCGAGGAGATGGGCTTCGACGGGCAGGTTGTCTCCGACTACGGTGCCGTCGGCCAGATCCACCACCTGCACCACTTGGCGGCGTCCTTCGAGACCGCCGGCCTTCGCGCGCTGGCGGCCGGGATGGACGCTGAGTTGCACGTCCCCGAGGCGTACGGGGCGGTGCTGGCCGACGCCTTCGCGTCCGGCCGGGCCGACGTCGCACTGCTGGACCGGGCCGTGCGCAATGTCCTCACCGCCAAGTTCCGGATGGGCCTGTTCGAGGACCCCTTCCCGAGGACCGGCGCCGCCCTGCACCGCGACTTCGGCCGCGAGGCGGACGCCGCGGTCTCGCTGCGGTCGGCGCGCGAGTCGCTGGTGCTGCTGCGCAATGGGCGCGTGCTGCCGCTCGCCCCGGGCGTAAGGCGAGTGGCCGTGATCGGTTGCCACGCCGACGAGGCGCGGTTCTTCTTCGGCGGCTACACGCACCTGTCGATGGCCGAGGCCATGCTGTCGGCCAACGCCAGCATGGCCGGCGTGGGCGCGGGCGAGAACAAGGCGCTCGAGCGGACCATCCCCGGCACCCAGATCCAGCCCGACGACGGGCCCGCGTTCGACGCGCTCCGGGAGCGGCTGTACCCCGGCATGCGGAGCCTGCGCGCCGAGCTGGCGGCGCGGCTCCCGGACGCCGAGGTGGCGTGGGCGTACGGCTATCCGGCCGCGGGGCCGGACGAGTCCGGACACGACGAGGCCCTGGCCTTGGCCGAGTCCGCCGACGTGGTGATCCTCACCCTCGGCGGCAAGCACGGCACGGCGTCCATCGCGTCGATGGGCGAGGGAGTCGACGCCACCGACATCAACCTGCCGCCGTGCCAGGAGTCGTTCATCGAGAAGGTCGCCGCGCTGGGCAGGCCGCTCGTGGGCGTCCACCTCGACGGGCGACCGGTGTCCAGCGACGCCGCGGACGCCCATCTGGGGGCGCTCCTGGAGGCGTGGAACCCGGCCGAGCACGGGGCCAAGGCGATCGTGGACGTCCTGCTGGGCGTCGCCGACCCGGGCGGACGCCTGCCCGTCACGGTCGCCCGCAACGCCGGGCAGGTGCCGGTGTACCACAACCACCCCCGGGGCTCGATGTGGCACCAGGGGGAGAGCATCGGGTTCGCCGACTACGTCGACTGCTCGCACACCCCGCGCTACCCCTTCGGGCACGGGTTGTCGTTCACGACCTTCGACTACGCCGACCTGCGAGTCTCCGTCCCTGAGATGTCAGAGGGCGACTCGGTGGACGTCACCGTGCGCGTCACCAACAGCGGCGACCGGCCCGGGACCGAGGTGGTCCAGCTCTACGCGAGCGACCGGTACGCGTCGGTCTCGCGACCGGTGCAGGAGTTGGCCGGCTTCGCGCGGGTGGAGCTGGCTGCGGGGGAGTCAGCGGACGTCACGTTCACCCTTGCCGCCACCCAGTTCGCCTTCCTGGACGCCCACCTGCGCTGGGTGGTCGAGGCCGGGGAGATCGACCTGCGGATCGGCGCCTCGTCAGAGGACATCCGACTCGTCGGCGACGTCCGCATCGCAGCCGACGCGCAGATCGAGGGTCGCACCCGGGGCTTCGTCGCCGCGACCAGGGTGAGTCGCTGAGCCTCCAGCGGCTCAATATCTTTACCCCGCCGCCCCGGCCCGCAACAGGACGCGCGCGTAGAAATCCTCCAGCAGCAGCCGAACATCGAGACCGGTGAACCGCCGCATGGGCGAGCCGCCGGGGTTGTCGACCGCGAGCCCCCGGTCGTCCAACCTCGGCCGCGGGAGATCGACCCACGTGGAGGTCGACGGCGTGGGGCTGTAGCTGCCGGTCAGGGCCGTCAGCAGCACCAACGGGTTGTCGCCCATGCAGTAGGTCTCCCCCAGGTTGATCCCGCGGGAGAGCATGTCGACCCGGGCGGCGATCACGTCGAACAGGTGGGTGCCGAGCGGCCCGTGCGGTCGGACCCGCGTCGCCCACTCCGCCCGGCTCACCATCGGCGCGTCGTAGACGCCGGCGGGCACCTGCCACAGCGGGATCGGGCTGTCGAAGACCACGCGGGCCGCCGTGAGGTCGATGTTGGTGTTGGTCTCGCGCCACCGCACGTCATCGGGCAGGTCCGTCGTGCCCGGCTTCTCCCCACCGATCCAGACCAACGTGAGCCGGTCCGCGATCCGCGGCTCGATCAGGTAGGCCGACGCCACCGCTGTCAGGCCGCCGCCGCAGGTGAGAAACAGGGGCAGGTCGGTGTCGTCGCGCATCGCCTCGGCGATCAGCGCGTCGACGGCCTCGGAACGGGCGGGCTCGTGCGCCGAGGGCATGGGCGTCGGCGAGCCGGCCGCGACCCGCACCTCTGGGCGCCCGGCCAACTCCGCGACCCTCCGCGCCTCGCGGGCGCCCCGCTCGGGACAGTCCGGCGTCCACTCGAAGTGTGCGGTGCCGACGGCAGAGCTGATGACGAGCGGCACCTCGGCGCTGTCGCACAGCAGCAGATGCGCCAACTGGACCAGACCGTCCGGATCTCCGCAGTAGTCGTTGTCGGAAACGACGCGCAGCCGCGGCGTCACCTCCCACCCGGTCACGACGCCACCACGCGGGCCCGGGCCAGGTTGAGCAGGCGACCGAACGGGGTCTCCGGGTTGCCCTCGCGCTGGCCGGCCACGCGGACCGTCACGAAGTAGGTGCCGGGCGCGTCGAACGACACGCTCTGGGTCTTCGTGACCGACTCCCCGTGGGCGCCGGCGTCGCGCACCTCGAAGACGCCGTCGGCGTCGAGATCCCACGCCACGTCGACGATCTGACCGCCGCCCGGGGGCACCTCGACCGTCGCGACCAGCTCGACCGGCTCCCCCACCGCCACGTCGGCCCGCTCGCCGCCGTTCACGGTCAGCGTCACGGTGGGCTGGAGGCCCAGCCGTTCGGCCGCCGTCGCCGCCGGGATCACCTGACCGTCGACCACCTCGTACACCGTGGACGCCGGCGGCTCGACGCCGCTCTCGGCCCACGCGGCGACGTCGCGCAGCGCCAGGGTGAGCATGCCGAGGTAGCTGACGTACTGGGTCTCCCAGTCGGAGTGGGCGTCGCCGTGCAGGGCACGCTCGGTGTAGTAGAGCCGGAAGTCCTCGCCCCGGCCCTGCTCGGCCGCGCGCGCGGCGTACCAGTCGGCCTGCCAGGGGTAGGCCTCCTTGTCCATGAGGCTCGCCACGACGATCGACTTGCCCTGGAACGCCCCGTTCGGCACCGACCCCGCCGCGCCAGCGGTCATCGGCGGGCCGATGAGGAACGGACGCTGCGGGAACCTCGGCGTGCCGTCGGCGTTGCGGAACTGGTCCCAGACCGCGTACGTCGCGTCCGGCACCTGGTGCCGGTGGTAGGTCTGCGCTGCCAGCAGGTCGGAGTTGTCGACGCGCACCGCGTCGCCGACCCTGAGGTTGTTCAGGACGTCCGAGGTGGCCATCCCGATGAGTGCGGCATCCCCCTGGGTGCCCTCGAGCACAATCTCACCACCGGCGGCATCCCCTCCGGTCACCACGAGGTCGGCTCCGATCACGTCCCGGGGCGGGGCGCTGGCGAGCCGGATGGCGACGAGGTCGCCCGCCATCGCGAACGCGTTGTCGACATTGCCCGCGAGCTCCTCGGCGACGCGCGCGGGCACGAGTCCCTCGGCCACGGCCTCGGCCTTGGTGATGAACCCGGCCACCGTCGTCTCGTGCTGCACCCGCGCGGCATGCACGGACGAGTCGGGGTCGGCGCCCTCGTAGCCCGGCACGGTCCAGTAATCGGTGAAGTAGGTGGGGTCGGCCATCTTGACGCCGCCGAAGATCGCCCGGAACCCGTGCAGGCCCATCGTGGCGTGGTCGAACCACGATCGGGGCGGAAAGCCCATCTTCGTGACCTCGGTCCACGCGGCGGCCTCGTCGGCGTCCAGCAGCGACAGCGGGTCGACGCCGCCGGGCTCGCAGGCGTCCACGAGGGCGTCCAGCTTGTCGTGCAGGATCCGATGGGCGCGCTGACGGACACAGAACACGCTCGGCATCGCCATCGGCGAGCCGATGACGTAGGGGACGAAGCCGTCCCAGACGCCCTCGGTGTTCTCCGAGGACCCGATCGTCCGGTAGCCGCCGCCGCTGCCGCCGTAGAGGTATCCGTACACACGGTGTTCCCCGTACGCCTCCCGGGCGATGACGCGGAAGTACTCCGCCGCCGCCGCGTTGCCCTTGTAGGCACCGATCGTGGAGTCGGCCCACATCGCCTCGGCCGTCCCGCCGTTGGTCTCCACGAAGGCCGCGCCGGAGTCGAAGGACATCGCGATCTTGTTCTCCTCGTCCATGGCGAGGAACTGCTGCGCGAGCGACTCATGCATCGGCATGGGCGTCACGTGCTGGAAGAACCGGCCCTCGTACACGTCCGCCGGCGGCAGGTAGAAGGAGAAGAGCACCGTGGTGCCGGCGAACCCGCCGTGGACATACCGGTGTGGGACGGGGCTCTCTCGCTGCTCGTCGATGTCGACGAACGGATCGGCCCACTGCGGGTCGGTGCTCGGGTGGTAACGCGGTGTGTCGTTCATGTCGGCTCCTTCAGAGGTGGACGATGCGGGTGGTCTCGACTCGGCGCCGCGCGCCTGCTCGACCGGCTGTGGAGGTTTCACCGACGCGACTCAACCGACACGGCGGGCGCGGACGGCGACGTACTGCTTGCCGGGCAGCGGGATGGTGGCGTTGCCGGAGTGGACCCCCTCCAGCGGGGTGACGGTCATGTTCCAGGTGTCGAGGACGTCCAGGATCCAGTCGCCGGGGGCGAGGCGCAGCAGTCCCTCGCGAGGCCGCATGAACGACCAGTAGTAGAGGGCGTAGTCGTCGCCGCACGTACCGAGCACGAGATCGCCACCGTGGCCGGGTTCGAGGTCCCCGGGGGCGTCGGTGAGCACTTCGCGCAGGAACGCGATGCGGGGGGCGGATTCGCCCTTGAGGACGCCGCCCTTCGCCCACCAGATCACGTCGTCGGGGTCGAGGAACGTGTCGCCGTGCCCACCCCAGCCGCCGCGGCAGGCGGCCTCCCAGTGACGTCGCACCATCTCCTCGCCGGTGATGTTGCCCCAGCCGTAGGGCAGGTCGCCCTCGTAGCTCATCTCGTCGATGACCACCGGCTTGCCCCACCGCTCGCGCCACTCGGTGGTCAGCTCTGCGGTGCGGTAGGTCTCGGTCTTCTGCACCGAAGCGTGCGTGATCCAGTCGGCGGTGTGGTCGAAGAACGTGGCGCAGTTGTGGATGCCGATCAGGTGGCGGGCCGGGTCCAGGTCGCGGACGAGACGCCCGAGCCGGTGCCAGTCGTCGTCGCTCTTGGTCATGAGGTCGAACTCGTTGGCCATCGACCACCACAGGTTCGGGAACGCCGCCAGCCGGGCCACGAGGTAGGCCAGGTAGTGGTCGTCGGCCTCCGTGCCGAGCACGGCGTAGCCCCACCGGTCGTAGGGGTGGAACACGATGAGGTCGGCGTCGATCCCGAACTCCCCCAACTGGGTGATGCGCCGCTCGAGGTGGCGGAAGTAGTCCGGGTGGTAGCGCTGCTTGTCGTACAGCTGCCCCGCCTGGGTGCGGCCCGTCGCCGGGCCCTCCTCGGACGCCGGCTCGAACGGGTAGCGCTCGGGCTCGTTCTCGTTCCAGGGCATCGACTTCGGGAAGACGCACATGCGCACCTTCGACCACGGGCTGTCCGCGAGCGTCGCGAGGGTCTGCTCCTCCAGCGCGTCGCCCTGGTGGGTCCACGCATAGCAGGTGGTGCCCAGCGGCAGCGCCCGCGTCCCGTCGGCGTGCCGGAACCCCCAGCCGTCCACGCGGACCGGGCCGTGGTCGCCCTCGCGGGCGGGACCGACCTCGACGGACGCCTCCAGCCCGTCCAACGAGCGGGCCGTGGACGCCGTGCGCACGGCATGGGTGCCGGACGCCTCCGGCAGGAACCGGACGCGGTACGTGTTGTCCCCGTCGTAGAAGCCCGGCCAGCGGGTCGTCGTGCCCTCGAAGGTGACGTCGGCGGCGAAGTCGACGTCGAGGAAGGGGTTGCCGGCCGAGGGGCCGACGAACGCCAGCTCGACGGTGCGGTGGACCGTGGCACCGTCGGGCTCCATCCCCTGCGTGGGGTCGGTGGGTGCCGCGGACGCCCGCGGCACCTCGTCGCCCTCGACGTCGTCCCGCGCCCCCGGCCACGGCTCCTCCGGCGCCGGGCCGAACGGCGTCCGCTCGATGGCGGCCAGCTCGCCGGCGAGCGCGTCCTGCTCGGCGGTGCCGAGGTGGGAGGCGAACTTGAGCATCAGGCCGAGACGCATGCCGGGCGAGGTCCGCACCCATTCGTTCTCGCCGATGCCGGGCAGGTACCGCTCGAGCACCACCCTGGCGTCCGGGTTGGCGAGCAGCTCGTGGATGGTGGTCTCGACGTCGTAGCCGGGCATGTCGGGTCCTCTCTGTTCGGCTGGGTCGGACTGGGTCAGCGGTCCCCGGGGAGGGCCCCGGGATCATTCTCACCCAGCTGCCCACGGCGGTCGGGGTCGGTCTCGAGGTCCTCGGCGGCCATGCCGACGGTGAGGTCCGGGGCGGCGTCCACGACCGCGCCGGTCGGGGAGGGCACCATCCGCTGCGGCATCACGATCTCGTCGCCCTCGATGAGGCCGTCGCGGTCGGTGTCGATGGCGGCGCTGGCGACGCTCGCGTCGTGGCGGGCCAGGCGGCGGGCCTCTGCCTCGGCGGTGATGCCCGGCACGATGTCGCGGTCGAAACGCCGCCAGATCGTCATGATGGTGAGGAAGATCAGCGCGGACGCGATCGGGACCCCCCACATCATCGCCCAGATGGCCGTCAGAGCGGGCTGTGCCTGCTGATCGAGGGCGCCGTCGTAGCCGGAGACCTGGAGGATGAAGCCGAGCAGGGCGCCGCCGAGCCCGGCCCCCACCTTGCCGAAGATCCCGTTGAGCGCGCCGAGGGTCGACTCGAGGCGCCGCATGCCGTGGGCCTCGTTGTAGGTGGCGAGGTCGAGCGTCATGATCGGGCTGAGGAAGGCGAACGGCATCGCTGCGAGGCCGGTGAAGAGGCCGGCGACCACGATCATCGCGACGTTCGCTCCGGCGAAGGCGAGGATCGTGCCACCGACGAGGCCGAGGGCCGCGAACCCTCGGATGACGTTGGAGACCGAGTACTTCCGGATGAGCCAGGGCAACGCGAGGATCAGCGGCATGATCAGGAAGTTGGTGAAGCCGGTGACTCCGGCAAGGGCGAGGTTCCCCACGATGTAGCGGAAGTAGTAGCTGCCGACGCCGATGCTGCCCACGACCGAGGTCATGAGGAACAGCACGCCGAGGAGGTAGATCCACCGGTTGCGCGCCATCATGGCGAACATGTCGCGGAAGCGGACCGGCTCGTCCGTGGTCTCGGTGCGGTACTCCTCCTTGACCCAGATGCCGCGCGACAGGCCGAGGATGCCGAGGACGATCGAGTAGATGCCGATGGACGTCGCCCACGCGGCCGGGTCCTTGCCGGCGGTGTCGAGGATGATCGGCATGGTGATGAAGATCACAGCGACGCCGAGGGCGGTGATGATCCCGGAGCGCGCCGAGACCTTCGCGTAGACGTTGCGGGTCGGGAACGCGCGCGCCATGTAGAGGTTGTCATTGGCGCGCAGCAGCGTGTCGAAGATGGCGTTGATCGAGACGAACCACACGCCGAGCCAGATCGCGCGGCCCAGGGCGTCCAGTGCGACCGGCGTCGCGTAGAGAAAATAGGTCGCGACCCAGATGCCGACGACCGCCAGCTCGTAGGGCCGGGCCTTGCCCCAGCGGGTCTCGGGAGAGCGGTCGACGATCCAGGCGGCGACAATGCCGCACACCCCGTTGACGATGTTGCTGATCAGGATGATGACGCCGACGACCGCGGGCTGCAGCTCGAGGGTGTCGGTGGCGTAGAGGCTGAGGAACCCCAGCAGGATCGTGTTGGCACCCGCGGACAGGCCGGCGCCCGACCAGGCGAACATCTTGCCGACCGGCAGCCGGTCGGGGCTGGCGAGGCGCGCAGCGCGGCGGTCCGCGCGGGTGGGCCTGGTCTCGGCGGTGACGGACATGGAGCACTCCTTCGGTGGAGCTCGACTCACTCGTTGAGTCGATTCATACGAAAACCGTACGACATGAGGCTTTAGATCCGCAAGAGGTTTCCGTAGGCTCTTTGCCATGGCAGCTCGGGGACCGTACGCGAAGGGCGTCGCCAAGCGGCGCGAGATCCTGGACGCCGCGCTGGCGATCGTCGACCGGCACGGCTACAGCAATGCGACCGTCGCCGGACTCGCGGACGCCGTGGGCCTCAGCCCGAACGGGCTGCTGCACTACTTCGGCTCCAAGGCCGCGCTCTTCACCGAGATCCTGCGCCACTTCGACGAACAGGGGTTGGCGGCCATGGCGCGCGGCGACGCCTCGCCGACCCCCGACGACTTCGTCACCACGATGGTGGAGCTGACCCGGTCACAGGAACGGATCCCCGGGTACGCCGAGCTGTACCTGCGGCTGACGGCCGAGGCGATGCAACCCGACCACCCGAGCCACGAGTACGTGGCGAGCCGGGTGCGCATCGGGCGCGAGCTGGTCACGCCCGCCTTCGCTCGGCTCCAGGCCGAGGGGAGGATTCGGGAGGACGCCGACCCTGAGATGGCGGCCGCGATGCTCTACGCGCTGTTCGACGGGCTCCAGACGCGGCGCGCCTTCGAACCCGAGCTGGACATCCCCGCCCACATCCGGCACTTCTTCGACATGCTCTCCCCCACCGAGGGCTCCCGCAGTTCCCGCCCGGAGGTTCCGTGACTCGCGCAACGCTCCCGGCGCGTCAGGTATTGAGCTGGTCGAGGTCTCGGCCCAGCGCCTCGACCACGCCCGCGGGCATCCGGTCGGGCTGCCAGCCGGCCAGCTCGCGCAGCGACAGGCCGACGGCCAGCGGGCTCGCCTCCATCTCCGCGGCGAATCCCGGAAGGTGCCGCTCGAGGATGCCGACCGCCCGCTCGTCGGCGAGGAGCCGTCCGACCGGCATCGTGAGCCCGAAGCGCCGGCGTCCGACGATCGTCGCGTAACTCTCGGGTTCGCCCTCGGTGGCGAACTCGCCCAGGACCTGATGCAGGAAGCGGACGGAGTCGGCGAGCCAGCCGGCGGCGGCGACGTCGACGTTCGCGGCGGCGTTGTTGGCGGTGAGCGGCTTGGCGAGGCTGATCCCGTGCGGGCCGAGCAGGTAGATGTGCGACTCGAAGGCGACATCGTTCGCGGCCAGCGCTGCGAGGAGTTCGACGGAGTTCCGGATGGGAACGAGGCCGTCGCCGGAGGTGCTGAACAGGAACGTGGGCGGGTAGTCCGCGGTGACCGCCGAGGGGACGTCGAGGATCTCCTTGCCGACCGGCGGCCCGAACTCCCCGAGCGTGACGGGGTAGCCCAGGACCAGTGCAGCCGGCGCGTCGGCGTCCGTGCCGAGGCTGGCGGCGAGGTGGCCGCCGGGGGAGAAGCCCACCGCGGCGAT
>JAKDIK010000409.1 GCA_030450535.1 Propionibacteriaceae bacterium | reverse complement strand
CGGCGCCGGTGGCGGCGTCCGGGCTGACGCCGGCGATCACCGCGACCAGCGCGGCGGCCGGCGTGGTGTTGCCGATGCCCACCTCGCCGGCGATGAGGCAGCGGTAGCCGCGGGCGACGGCGGCCGCGGCGACGTCGAGACCGGCGTTGATGGCCGCGAGGCACTGCTCGGGGGTCATCGCGGGGCCCCGCGTCATGTCGGCGGTGCCGGCGGCGACGCGGCGGTCGATGACGCCGGAATCCGCGGGCAGCGCCGCCAGCAGCCCGACGTCGTACACGGCCACATCGGCCCCGGCGTGCCGGGCGAGCACGCTGACGCCCGCGCCGCCGGCGACCACGCCGGCCGCCATCTGCCGGCTCACCTCCTGCGGCCACGGCGAGGGGGTGTGTGCCTGGACGCCGTGGTCGCCGGCGAACACGGCGACCAGGGCCGGCTCGGGCACCGGTGGCGGGCACTGGCCGGTGATGGCGGCGAGCTGACAGCCGAGAACCTCGAGGTCGGCGAGCGATCCGGGGGGCTTGAGCAGCTGGTTCTGGTGCTCCTCGGCGGCGGTGCGGGCGGCGGTGTCCCCGCCGGTGATGTCGGCGATGACGCGCGCGAGGCGTTCCGCGGGGTTGGTGTCGGTCACGGGTGCTCCTGCTCTCTGTCGACCTGTGTCGTGGGCTCTAGGGTCAAAGGGGTGAGGTGGATTCTGGTGCGGCACGGCCAATCGACGTGGAACGCCGAGGGCCGCTTCCAGGGCCAGGCGCCCGGCGTGGGGCTCACGGCGATCGGCCGCCGGCAGGCGCTGGACGCCGCCGCGCGGGGCGCTGCGGCGGTGGGGCCGGCCGGGCCGGCCGCTGGGACCGGGTTCCCGGGGACGGTCGGAGCGCGTGGGGGGATGCCGGTGCGGATCGTCAGCTCCGATCTGGAGCGCGCGGTCGCCACCGCCGAGCCGATCGGGCGGGCGCTGGGCGTGGGCGTCCACCCCGATCCCGACCTGCGGGAACAGGCCGGCGGCGTCCTGGAGGGCCGGTTGACCCGCGAGCTCGTCGCCGAGCCGACGCCGCCGGGGGCGCACGTGCACGAGGTCCGCTGGGGCGGTGGGGAGTCGATCGAGGACGTCTGGCTTCGGGTTTCGTCGTTCGTCGAGCGCGCTCGGGCTTGGGAGGGGACGCTCGTGGTGGTCTCCCATGGGGGCACGCTGCAGGCGCTGCGCGCGGTGCTGGACGGACGCTCGTGGCGCGAGGTGACCTGGCACGACGAGCTGGGCAACGGCGAGGTGCTGGTCATCGATTCCCCCTGAGCGAGGCCAGCGCCGCGACGAACGCTGCGCTGGTGTCGGGATCGCGCACCGCGACCCGGAGCCACGCGGGCCCCAGCCCGGGAAAGGTCTCCCCGCGCCGCACGGCGAAGCCCAGTTCCGCGAGGCGTCCGCGCACCGATGCGGGGCCGAGCGACGAGGTGTCCACGAGGACGAACGGCGCACCCCGTTCCCCCTCCTCTCCCTGCGCGTCGCGTGGGCCGCGTGCTCCCGTCGCTCCTGTCGCTCCCGGCAAGGACGAGGAAGAGGCGGAGGTGCGGAAGCCGGCGTCGGCGAGGGCGTCCAGCAGGGCTGCACGGTGGGCGTGGGTCTCGGCGACGATGGCGGACGCCGCCGCCGCCGCGTGGGGCGTCGCGCAGGCGACCATGGCGCGCAGCGCGGGGGTCGACACCTCCCACGGCACCTGCTGGGCGGCCAGCCGGGCGATGAGGTCGGCGTCGCCCACGACATAGCCCGCCCGGACGCCCGCCAGCCCCCACATTTTGGTCAGGGAGCGC
>JAKDIK010000408.1 GCA_030450535.1 Propionibacteriaceae bacterium | reverse complement strand
GCGTTCGCGGATGCGTCTGGGGGCCATTCTCCCCTGTCCGCGCGATTTGTTCAAGGTTTGTTCAAGCTGGGTGCGGTCAGGTTATCGTGAGGCAACTGGTCCGACCGAGGCGAGGGGGCTGGCGTGTATACGGTGAAGCAGACCGCAGCGCTCACCGGCGTGGCCGAGGCGACCCTGCGCGCCTGGGAGCATCGCTACGGCGTGGTTGCCCCGGGCCGGTCCGCAGCGGGCTACCGGCTCTACGAACCCGACGACGTGGCGCGGCTGCGCGCGATGGCGGCGTTGGTGCGCCGCGGCGTGCCCGCGTCCGTGGCGGCCCGGCGCGTCACCGGGGCCCCCGATGGACGCCCCGGCGGTCCTGTTCGTGGCGGTGTCGCTCCCGGGGGGTCCGGCAATCCGGGGGAGCCGGCGGCGTCCGAGCCTCGGGAGACGCCCGACCTGCTCGGGGCGGCCAGGGCCCTCGACGCCCGGGTGCTGCAGCGGGTGTTGGCGGACGGCTTCGGTACCGGCAGCCTCGAGGCCGTCGTGGATGCGTGGCTCATGCCGCAGCTGCGCCGCCTCGGCACGGCGTGGGAGGCGGGCGAACTCACCATCGCCGAGGAGCACTTCGTCTCCGCAGGCCTGCTGCGCTGGCTCGCATGGGCGTTCGACGAGGCGGGCGACGCGAGCGGGGATGCCGTGCTGGTCGGCCTGCCCGCCGGCGCCCGCCACGACCTCACCGACCTGTGCTTTGCCGTCTGCCTGCGCCGCCAGGGCGTCGACGTCATCTACCTCGGCCCGGACGTTCCCGCGCAGGAGTGGGCCCGAGCCGTCCACGCGCGCCTGCCGCGAGCCGTCGTCATCGGGGTGCACCTCGCGGCGGACGTCGCGGGTGCCCGGGCCATCGCGGACGCCGTGGCTGCGATCCATCCCCCGGTGTCGGTGTGGACCGGCGGCCGGCACGCGGCGGACGTCCCGGGCGCCGAGCCGCTGCCCGACTCCCTGCCCGCGGCGGCGCGTCAGCTCGCGCTGCACCTCGAGGCGGGCGCGGCCTGAGCCGGGTTCGGGCCGCTCAGGCGAACAGCGAGATCAGCATCACCATCGGCAGGGACACGAGCGAGGAGATCGACGTCACCATCGTCAGCGTCTTGAGCGCACCCGTGGTGGAGAGGCCGAGCAGGGACTTGAACATCCAGAAGAAGTTGCTGTTCACCTGCAGGGCGAACAGGGATCCGGACGCGATCGCCATGCCGACGACCAGCGGTGAGGTGCCGATGCTGTCGAGCACCGGGGCGATGATGCCGGCGGCGGTGATGGCCGCCACGGACACCGACCCGATCGCCAGGTGCAGCAGCGCCGCGATGAACCAGGCCAGCAGGATGGTCGTGATGACGCCGGCGCCGGCGTCCGCCGAGAACAGTCCCGACAGGATGTCGCCGAGGCCGGTCGCCTCGATGACCTGGCCGAGCGAGCCGCCGATGCCGGTGATGAGCAGGATCTCGCCGGTGGTGTGGAAGCCCTCCTTGAAGGCGTCGCCGGACTTGTCCGAGCCCACGACGACGACGGCCAGGATGTAGGCGATCACGAGGCCGACGAACAGTGCCAAGGTGGCGTTGCCGAGGAACGCGATGAACTCGATCTCGAGGCCCGCCAGGCGTACGAGGGCGCCGGTGGCGATCATGACCAGGGGCAGCAGGATCGGCAGGAACAGCACCGGCAGCGGCAGGTGGCGTCGGACGCCGGCGGCCGCCGCCCCCCGCGCCGGGTGGGGGATAGCCGCGTCGCCCTCAGAGAGTCGCCACGCGGGGTAGGGCAGTTCGGC
>JAKDIK010000192.1 GCA_030450535.1 Propionibacteriaceae bacterium | reverse complement strand
CCTCGGCGCGACCGCCGCGGTGTTCAAGCCCCAGTCGGCGTTTTTCGAGGTGTACGGCTCGGCGGGCATCGCCGTGCTGGAGCGAGTGCTGGCCGACATCCGGTCCGCGGGAGCGCTGTCGATCGTGGATGCCAAGCGCGGCGACATCGGTTCGACCATGGCGGCCTACGCCCAGGCCTATCTCGCGGACGGCTCACCGCTGGCCGGGGACGCCGTCACGTTGTCTCCCTATTTGGGATTCGCATCGCTCATGCCGGCGTTCGAGCTGGCCATCGCCACGGACCGGGGGGTCTACGTGCTCGCCCGCACCTCGAACCCCGAGGGGGCGGGCGTCCAGTTGGCCCTCGGGGCCGAGGGATCGGTTGCCCAAGAGGTGATCGACGCCGCGAAGCACCTCAACTCCAGCGCCCGGACGAGGGCGATTGGCCTAGTCGTGGGGGGTTCGCACACCTCGTTGGGCTGCGATGTGGGCGAGTTCAACGGCTCGCTGCTCGTGCCGGGCATCGGCGCCCAGGGGGGCACCGTCGAGGAGCTGCCGGCGCTGTTCGGCGCGGCGTATGCAAACGTTTTGCCCATGGTCGGTCGCGGCATCCTCACGGCGGGCCCGGACGCCGACGCCCTGCGGGCGAGGGCTCGCGCATTTGGGGCCCACTGATTGCTAGCCTTTGCGTTACCCCTCCTTTAGGGTGGGGGCGAACCAGTTCAACCCCGCACGACCAACGGAGCACGACGTGTCCATTCCGCAGCTGACCACCGAACAACTTCAGGCCGCCCGCGCGGCCGCGACGCAGGCCCGCCGCGTGCGTGCCGAGCTCAAGGCGAAGGTTCGCACCGGCGCCCTGTCGCTGTCCGAGGCCCTCGACGTGGCGGCGGCGGATGAAGTCCTGGCCCATGTCAAGGTGGTCGACCTGCTGAAGTCCCTACCGCGCGTCGGCGAGAAGCGGGCGACGGCCGTGATGGAGCGGCTCGACATCGCGTCCAACCGTCGCGTGCGCGGGCTCGGCCGACATCAGGTGGCCGGGTTGAAGGCCGAGTTCAAGTGACACCTGGCATCACGGTCATTTCCGGTCCCGCGGGAGTGGGCAAGGGGACCGTGGTGTCACGCCTGGCGGCCGAACACCCCCAGATCTGGGTGTCGGTCTCGACCACCACCCGCGCGCCGCGGCCCGGTGAGGTCGATGGGGTGCACTACCTCTTCGTCAGCGAGGCCGAGTTCGACGCACTCGTCGAGGACGGCGGCCTGCTGGAGTGGGCGGTCGTCCATGGTCGACACCGCTACGGGACGCCGGCCGCGCCGGTGTTCGCCGCCGAAGCCGAAGGCCGCGTCGTCATTCTCGAGATCGACCTCGCCGGCGCCCGGCAGGTGCGCGAACGTCTTCCGCAGGCGCGGTCGATCTTTCTGGCACCCCCGGACTGGGGGACCCTGGTCGGTCGGTTGACCGGCCGGGGCACCGAGACCAACGACCAGGTGGAGCGCCGGTTGCAGACCGCGCGCGTGGAGTTGGAGGCCGCCGCCGAGTTCGACGAGGTCGTCGTCAACGACGAGTTGGGTGCCACCGTGGGCAAGCTGGTAAGCTTGCTGGGCTTGTAGTCACAAGCCGTTTCCCATTCTGCGAGAAGGTTGAAGTTTGAGCACGCATGTTCCCGAGGGGATCACGAACCCCCCGATCGATGAGCTCCTGACCAAGGTCGACTCCAAGTACCGCCTCGTCCTGTTCGCCGCCAAGCGCGCGCGGCAGATCAACGCGTACTACAGCCAGCTCGGCGAGGGCCTGCTCGAGAACGTCGGCCCGCTGGTCGACGCGGGCGTCCAGGAGAAGCCGCTGACGATCGCGCTGCGCGAGATCAACGCCGACCTGCTGGAGTGTGGCGAGATCGATCCGGAGGCCGAGGCCCAGGCGCGTGCCGCCGCCGAGGCCGACCCCGATTTCTCGTTCGACCCGTTCGATCCCGACGATCTGGCCTGAGCGCCGGGCGTCCCGCACCGTGAGCCGCATCGTCCTCGGCGTGGCCGGGGGGATCGCCGCCTACAAGGCGTGCGAGGTACTCCGCCGCTTCAGCGAGGGCGGGCACGACGTCACGGTCGTCCCGACGGCGAACGCCTTGGCGTTCGTCGGTGAAGCCACGTGGGCCGCTCTCTCGGGTGCCCCCGTGGCCACGGGCGTCTTCAGCGACGTCCACGAGGTGCCGCACGTCCGCATCGGGCAGTCGGCCGACCTCGTGGTCGTCGCCCCCGCCACCGCCGATCTGCTCGCGCGGGCGGCGTCCGGCCGGGCCGACGACCTGCTGACCAACGTGCTTCTGACCGCGCGCTGCCCGGTGCTCATGGTTCCGGCCATGCACACCGAGATGTGGCTGCACCCGGCCACCGTGGCCAACGTGGCCACGCTGCGCGAGCGTGGAGTAATCGTGCTCGATCCCGCCGACGGCCGCCTCACCGGCGCAGATTCGGGGCCCGGACGCCTTCCGGAGCCCGTCGACATCGCCGCCGTCGCGCTGTCGCTGCTGGAGGATCCCGACACCGTCGCCGCCGTGCGCGCCCGCGACCTGACCGGGCGCCGGGTCGTCGTGAGCGCGGGCGGCACGCACGAGGCGCTCGATCCGGTCCGGTTCCTGGGCAACGCGTCCAGTGGACTGCAGGGCATCGCGCTGGCGCGGGCGGCCGCCCTTCGGGGCGCGGCCGTGACCCTGGTCGCCGCGCACATCACCGGGTCGCTGCCGGCCGGCGTCGAGGTGGTGGCCGTGTCGTCCACCGGTGACCTGGCCGACGCGATGCTCGAGCTGGCACCCGACGCGGACGCCCTCGTCATGGCGGCCGCCCCCGCCGACTTCACCCCGGCCACGCCGAGCGCGGGCAAGATCAAGAAGGACGGCGCCGCCTCGGTGAGCGTCGAGCTCGTCCAGACCACCGACGTGCTGGCCGCGCTGAGCCATGCGCGTCCGCGGCCGCAGACGATCGTCGGCTTCGCCGCGGAGACGGCGTCCGACCGGAGCGAACTCATCGACCTGGGCCGGGGCAAGCTGGCGCGCAAGGGCTGCGACCTGCTCGTGTGCAACGACGTGAGCGGTGGGGCCGTCTTCGGCCGGGCCGACAACACGGTGGTCATTCTCGACGCGAACGGGGTCGTGGCTGAGGCCACCGGCGACAAGTCCGTCATCGCACATCGCATCTGGGACGCCGTGGTGGCGTCGGAGAAGAAGGGGGATCGATGAGCCGTCTGTTCACGTCGGAGTCCGTGACCGAGGGTCATCCGGACAAGCTGGCCGATTCCGTCAGCGACGCCGTGTTGGATGCGCTGCTCAGCGCCGATCCGCACTCGCGCGTCGCGGTCGAGACGCTCGTCACCACCGGAACCGTCGTGGTGGCCGGCGAGGTGGCCACCGACGCGTACGCCGACATCGCGTCCATCGCCCGCGAACGCATCATCACCACGGGCTACGACCATGCGGGCGCCTCGTTCGACGGCCGGTCGTGCGGCGTCCTGGTGTCGCTCGGCAACCAGAGCCCCGACATCGCCCAGGGCGTCGACCGCGCCGAGGAGACCCGCGACGGCACGCAGACCACCGAGCTGGATCTTCAGGGCGCCGGCGATCAGGGGCTCATGTTCGGCTACGCCTGCACCGACACGCCCTCGCTCATGCCGCTGCCCATCGACATCGCCCACCGGCTGTCGGAGCGGCTGGCGTTGGTGCGCCGCGAGGGGATCCTGCCGTGGGTGCTGCCCGACGGCAAGACCCAGGTGACGATCGAGTACGAGGGTGACCGCGCCGTGCGCGTCGATGCCGTGGTCGTGTCGACCCAGCACACCGAGGACGCCTGGCGCGACGGCATCATCAAGTCCGCCATCGTCGAGAACGTGATCAATCCGGTGCTCGCCGGCTACGAGATCGCGTCCGAGGGCAAGAAGACCTACGTGAACCCGACCGGCAAGTTCGTCATCGGCGGGCCGATGGGCGACGCCGGACTGACGGGCCGCAAGATCATCGTCGACACCTACGGCGGCATGGCCCGCCACGGCGGCGGGGCCTTCTCGGGCAAGGACCCGTCCAAGGTGGATCGCTCGGCGTCCTACGCCATGCGCTGGGCCGCCAAGAACGTCGTCGCGGCCGGGCTCGCGGACCGCTGCGAGGTGCAGGTGGCCTACGCCATCGGGCGTGCTCACCCGGTGGGCTTCTACACGCAGTGCTTCGGCACCGAGAAGGTGCCGGTCGAGCAGATCAACGACGCGGTGCTCGCGACGTTCGACCTGCGGCCGGCCGCGATCATCCGCGATCTGGACCTGCTGCGGCCCATCTTCTCGCTGACGACGAACTACGGTCACTTCGGCCGGGAGCTGCCGGAGTTCACCTGGGAGCGGACCGATCGCGCGGACGCCCTCGCGGCGGCCGTGAGGGGCTGAGCCGACCGTCAGGCGGAATGACGGAGCGGGGTCCTAGGATCGCCGCATGACCGACGGTTCCGACACCTTGCGCGTCGCGCGCGTGGCAGTCGACGTGCCGTTGGCGCATCTGGATCGGCCGTTCGACTACCTCATCCCCGACGAACTCGCCGCGGACGTCGCCCCCGGTGTGCGGGTGCGCGTCCGGTTCGCCGGACGCCTGCGCGACGGCTACGTCCTCGAGACGGCCGACACCTCCGAGGTGGGCGCGAAGCTGGCCTGCCTCGAGCGCGTCACGTCCCCCGAGCCGGTCCTCACACCGGCCACCGCCCGCCTCGTGCGCGCCGTGGCCGACCACTGGGGCGGCACGTTCTCCGACGTGGTCCGGCTCGCCGTCCCGCCGCGGCACGCCGCCACCGAGAAGGCGGCGCGCCCGAAGCGGCCAGCCCCCGACCTGACCAGGCCGCCGGGGGTGCTGGCCGCGCTGCCCGGCGGGGAGCGCTACGTCGCCGGGCTGCGCGCGGGGGAGCCGCTGCGTGCGGTGTGGAACCCGGTCGCGGTGTTCGGCGGCCCCGGCGACTGGCCCGGCGGGCTCGCCGACGCCGTCGCCGCGACGCTGGCGTCCGGTCGCGGGGCCATCGTCGTCGTGCCGGACGCCGAGGCCCTGGCCCGCCTCGAGGCACGCTGCGCGGAGGTGTTCGGCACCGGCTCGTACGCCACGCTGTCGGCCGACCTCGGCCCCGCGGCCCGGTACCGCAACTATCTGGCCGCCGCCCGCGGCGACGTGGCGTTCGTCATCGGCACCCGCGCGGCGGTGTTCGCGCCGGTCCGTGATCTGGGCCTCATCGTCGTGTGGGACGAGGGCAACGACGCCCTCGCCGAGCCGCGCGCCCCCTACCCGCACGCCCGCGAGGTCGCCAGCCTGCGCGCCTCCCTGGAGCGCTGCGGCCTGCTGCTCGCGGGCTTCGGCCGCACCGCCGAGGCGCAGGCGCTCGTCGAGCGGGGCTGGCTCGTCCCGCTCGGGCTGGCCCCGCGGGAGGCGCGGCGGCGGGGACCCGCCGTCCGGCTGGCGTCCGACACCGACCGGGCTCTGGAACGCGACCCGGACGCCCACGCCGCCCGCCTGCCGCGCGACGTGTTCGCGGTGATCCGGACGGGGTTGGCGTCCGGCCCTGTGCTGCTGCAGGTGCCGCGTGCGGGCTACGCGCCGGCCCTGGCCTGCCAGCGCTGCCGCACGCTGGCCCGCTGCCCGCGCTGCTCCCAGCCGCTGCGGGGTGAGCGGCCACAGGACTCGGGCCCACGCCTGGTG
>JAKDIK010000191.1 GCA_030450535.1 Propionibacteriaceae bacterium | reverse complement strand
TCTCTGAACGCTGCTCTGCCGTCAGAAAGTTGAGTGTCGGCGGGGTGAGACCGCGTGGGCGAACGCAGCGAGCCGGCGTGGGGGCGGGCCGGGACGCGCCCGACTCAGTGGGTGTCGACGGCCTCGACTTCGGACCGGTCCCCGCTCCACACCGTGTGGAACGTGCCCTCGCCGTCGATGCGGCGGTAGGTGTGCGAACCGAAGAAGTCGCGCAGCCCCTGGGTGAGGGCCGCGTTGGTGCGCCGGGCCCGAACGAGGTCGTAGTACGACAGCGCCGAGCTGAAGCCCGGGATCGGGACGCCGGCCTCGGTGGCCCGCGCGACGACGCGCCGCCAGGCGGGATTGGCGTCCGCCAAGCCCTGGCTGATCGAGGGGGCCTCGAGCAGCGTCTCCAGATCGTTGGCCGCGTACTCGTTGCTGATGCGGTCGAGCAGCTTCGCGCGGATGATGCACCCCGCCCGCCAGATGCGGGCGCAGGCGGCCACGTCGATGTCCCAGCCGTACTCGACGGCGGCAACCTTGATGAGGTGGAGACCCTGGGCGTACGCGACGACCTTGACGCACCACAGCGCCTGGCGGACGTCCTCGATGAAAGCGGCCCGGTCCTCGACATCCACCGTGCCGTCGGGGCCCTGCAGCGCCCCCTGCGCCGCCGCGCGCAGTTCGGGCGAGCTGGACGCCGCCCGCGCGAACACGGCCTCGGCGATGGCCGCGGCCGGCACGCCGAGGTTCAGCGACTCCTGGACGGTCCACGTGCCGGTGCCCTTCATGCCCGCGGCGTCCACGATCACGTCGACGAGCGGCTGCCCGGTGCGGGCGTCGGTCTGCCGGAGCACCTCGGAGGTGATCTCGATGAGGTAGCTGTCGAGGTCGCCGGTGTTCCACTCGGCGAACACGTCCGCGGCCTGTGCTGCGGAGAGCCCGACGCCCTTGAGCAGGTCGTACGCCTCGCCGATGAACTGCATGTCGGCGTACTCGATGCCGTTGTGCACCATCTTCACGAAGTGGCCGGCGCCGTCGGTGCCGATGTAGGTGCAGCACGGCTCGTCGCCGTTCGGGCCGGGCACCTTGGCCGAGATGTCCTCGAGCATCTTGCCGACGTACTCATAACTGTGCGGCGAGCCGCCCGGCATGATCGAGGGACCCTCCAGCGCGCCGGTCTCTCCGCCGGAGATGCCGGCGCCCACGAAGTGCAGGTCGTGGGCGCGGAGCTTCTCCTCGCGACGGCGGGTGTCCTGGAAGAAGGCGTTGCCGCCGTCGACGACGATGTCGCCCGGTTCGAGCAGCGGGATGAGGGTGTCGATCGTGGCGTCGGTGCCCGCGCCCGCCTTCACCATGATGATGATGCGGCGCGGCTTCTCCAGCGAGTCCACGAAGTCCTTGACGTCCTCCGATGCGATGAAGTGGGCCTCGGGGTGGGCGGCGACGACGGCCTCGGTCTTGGCGTACGTCCGGTTGAAGATCGCCGTGCGGTAGCCGTGGTTGGCCAGGTTGCGGGCCAGATTGGAGCCCATCACGGCCATGCCGATCACGCCGATCTGGGCCGTTGCGGTCTTCTCGCTCATGGTGGTGGCGTTCCCTTCGTAGGTGTCGCGCCCCATCTTGCCGCACCCGCGGACGTCCCGGGTAGGCGTTTTCCCTCCGTTGCACGACAACGCGCGCCAACTTCTCCCGGTCGGACGCCACGGGCGCGAGAATGGGCGCATGACAGCGTCGTTGACTCTCAACCCGGACCGACTGTTCCCCGCCGAGCCGCAGACCCGGGCCGTCGCCCGCCGCCTGTACGAGCAGGTGAGGGACCTCCCGATCGTCTCGCCGCACGGCCACGTGCCGCCGGTCTGGATCGCCGACGACGTGCCCTTCTCGGACCCCACCAGCCTGCTGCTCAGCCCGGACCACTACATCAACCGCATCATGCACGGCCAGGGCGTCGACCTGGCCGACCTCGGCGTCCCGCCCGGCCGCGACGACTTCACCCCCGAGCAGGCCCGCCGGGCCTGGCGGCTGTTCTGCGAGCACTGGCACCTCTACCGCGGCACGCCGATGAAGTACTGGATGGAGTCCCAGCTCGTCGAGGTCTTCGGCGTCACCGTCCGGCCCTCGGCCGAGACCGCGGACACGATCTACGACATCATCGCCGCCGCGATCGCGACCGACGCCTTCCGCCCGCGGGCGCTCATGGACCAGTTCGACATCGCCTTCATCGCCACCACCGACGATCCGCTGGACGACCTGCGGCACCACGCGAAGCTGCGCGATGACGCCTCCTTCACCCGCCAGGTGCGGCCGACGTTCCGCCCCGACAAGTACCTGGAGCCTGCCCGGGACGACTGGAACAGCCTCGTCGACGCCCTCGCCGACGCCACGGGCGAGGACACGGGCACCTTCGCCGGCTGGGTCGCGGCCATGGAGAACCGGCGCGCCTTCTTCAAGGCGGCGGGCGCGGTCTCCACCGACCACGCGCACGTCGACATGTACATGGCACCCCTGGAGGACGCCGAGGCCGTCTACGCCCGCGCCCGCCGCGGCGAGGCGTCCGCCGAGGAGTGCCTGGCCCTGCGCCGCGCCTTCATGTTCGAGCAGTGCCGCATGGCCTCCGAGGACGGCCTCGTGCTCACGTACCACGCGGCCGTCCGCCGCGACCACCACCGTCCCACGTTCGAGCGCTTCGGACCCGACGTCGGCGGGGACATCCCGATGGCGTACAACGTCGTCGACGCGCTGCGACCGATGCTGAACGCCTTCGGCACCCACCCGAACTTCCGCATCGTCCTGTTCGGCATGGACGAGACCGTCTACAGCCGCGAGATCGGCCCGCTGGCCGGCTTCTACCCGTCGGTGTTCGTCGGCGTGCCGTGGTGGTTCATCGACGCCCCGGACGCCATCCGCCGCTGGCGCAAGGCGGTCACCGAGTACGGCACCTTCTACAAGTCGTCGGGATTCATCGACGACACCCGCGCCTTCCTCTCCATCCCGGCGCGCCACGACATGTCGCGGCGTCTGGACGCCGTGCACCTCGCCGAGCTGGTCGTCGAGCATCGGCTCGAGACCGACGAGGCGGACGAACTCATTCACACGCTCGTGGCCGACCAGGCGCGCGAGGTGTTCCGGATCGGAACCATCGAGGGCTGAACACGGCGGTCGGCGGGGGGAGTGTTATAGGCTCGCCTGCATGGCCAACGACGCAGCGGGGGGATCGGACGCCACGATTTATGACGTGGCCCGGGTCGCCGAGGTCAGTCCGTCGACCGTGTCCAGGGCGTTCTCCCGACCGGGACGCGTGAGCGCCCAGACCGCGGAGCGCATCCGGAAGGTGGCCGACGAGCTCGGCTATCGCTCCCGCGAGGTGAACCGCACGACCGCGAAGAGCACCACCAAGGTGATCGGCGTGGCGGTCGCGGACATCACGAATCCGTTCAACTTCCGCGTGATCCGGGGCTGCCAGGCGGCCGCCGCGGAGGCGGGCTTCGTGGTCACCCTCAACGACGCCCAGGAGTCCGAGACCCTCGAGCGCGAGCTGCTGCGCCGCTCCATGCCGCTGCTGGACGGCCTCGTGATCGCCTCGTCACGCCTCTCGGACACCGAGCTGCGCACCGTCGCGAAGACGCTGCCGGTCGCCGTCCTGAACCGTCGCGTCGCGGGGCTGCACTGCATCGTGCCCGACATGGGCCACGGCGTTCGCCGGGCCGCCGAGCACCTGCTGGGGCTGGGTCACCGCTCGATCACCTACCTGGCCGGGCCGGAGGCGTCCTGGGCCGACGGCATCCGCTGGCGCGCCGTCCGCGACTCGGCCCACGAGCTGGGGTTCACCGAGCACCGCGTCGGGCCGTTCGCGCCCACGCTGCAGGGCGGACGCGGCGCGGCCGAGGTCATCGCCGCACGCCGGTTCAAGGCGATCATCTGCTTCAACGACCTGATGGCGATCGGCCTCATGCGCGGACTCGCCGAGCGGGGCATCCGCGTGCCCGAGCAGGTGAGCGTCATCGGTTTCGACAACATCTTCGCCTCGGCGATCATCACGCCCGGGCTCACGACCGTCGCCGCGCCGCTCACCATGCTCGGCGACTCGGCGGTTCGCACGATCGTGGCGACCCTCAACGGCACCAAGCCGCCGGAGAACCTGCCGGTCACCGTGCCGGTGCGGCTCATGGTGCGCCAGTCCACGGGCCCCGCCTGAGACCTCAGCCGCGCAGGCGGTACAGCACCTCGCCGGCGTTCTCCTGGACGAACACGTCGGGATCGGACTTCCACGACTCGATGTCGACCGCGCTGAGCGGCAGGTAGCCGAGGTTGACGCGGCGGCACACGTCCTCGGGGATCTGCGTGCACAGCGTGACCTTGATGCGGTTGGTCTCGACGCCGGTGTCGGGGTCGTAGGTGCCGGCCCCGCGGACGTGCGTCGAGTGCGCGAGGACGCCCTTGGGAACGTCGGAGAACCTCTCCCACTGCTTGGTGAAGTACTCAATCGAGTGGTAACCGATGTCGAGGATCTCGGGGTGCTGCTCGGCGACCTGGGTCACGTGGGGGGCGTAGATGATCACCTCGCCGCCATCGGCCATGGCCGGCTGCATCTTGTAGCAGCCCTTCGCGGCGGTCCAGATGTCGTCGTAGCGGGTGGGCATCATCGCCAGCACCTTGGTGAACGGCCGGTCGACGTACACGACGTGGCTGGCCGAGGCGATCCCGGCGGCCTCGGCCCAGGCGTCCTCGGCCGTCCCGAAGCTGACCGATTCCAGATCGCCCGACCCGGATTCCACCACGAGGCACAGCGCCAACCGCCAGCCCGGGATCATCGCCGAGCCGGCGTTGATGATCGCCCGGACGGGCGTGATGCCCGCCTTGCCGATCATGTCCTCGACGCCGATCAGCGCCCCGACCCAGTGGGAGAGGTCGATGGCGTCGTGGGTGGAGCAGCCCGGGATGAAGTACTTGTTGCCGCCCGAGATGCCGACGACCTCGTGGGGGAACACCGGTCCGATGACGAGGTTGATGTCCGCCTCGACGACGCGGCGGTTCATCTCGACGACGACCTCCTCGCGCACCGCTCCCTCGGACAGCTCGAATACCTCATCAGCGCTCAATCGACCGATCTCGACGATCTGGGACGGGTCGCGGAACTCGTGGTTGACGACCTCCAGCCCCGGGTACACCTCTGCCAGCGTCGAGCCGGCCGGGACTCCGAACCAGCGGTTGATCGCCTCCGGCGACATGTACGCGTGGGTCCCGAGCGCGATGATGGCCGTCAGGGACGCCACCCGATCGATCAGGTGGCGGTGTACCGAGGCGACGACGAGCGGCAGCGGGCACGACCGCGTCCCGTCGGGCACGACGAGGACGACGTTCTTGCCGTCGACGTCGAGGTCGGCGAAGCGGCGCGCGATGAAGGCGTCGAGGGCGGCGTCCGCGACGTGCTGGTGAGCACCGCCAATGGTCTCGACGGCGATGTCGGTGGGCTGCGTCACGGGGAATCTCCTTGGTTCGGGCGAGTCCTTGGTTCGGGCAAGTCTGGGGCCAGCATACGAGGCAACCGCGTGCACGGTCGGGCGTCCGGCCCACCCAGGCAATAGGGTCTTGAGATGAACCCGAGTGAAAGGCCCACCGTCGTGTCCCGTCGCCTCTCCCGCATCCAGGATTGCCGCCCCCCCGCCCCCGGGCGCATCGTGCATATCGGCCTGGGCAACTTCTTCCGCGCC
>JAKDIK010000027.1 GCA_030450535.1 Propionibacteriaceae bacterium | reverse complement strand
GTGTGCTTGTACAGGTTGTTCATCACCACGCGCGGCTGGGCGTCGCGCTTGAGGACGATCACGAGCCGCTGACCCGTGCGGGCCGACGAATCGTCGCGAATGTCGGCGATGCCCGTCAACCGTCCCGAATTCACCAGATCGGCAATCTTGAGCGCCAGGTTGTCCGGATTGCACATGTACGGCAGCTCGGTGACCACGAGGGACGTCCGCCCGCGGGCGTCCTCCTCCACGTCGATGACCGCCCGCATCGTGACCAGCCCGCGGCCCGTGCGGTAGGCGTCCTCGATGCCCTTGCGGCCCACGATGAGCGCGCCGTTGGGGAAGTCGGGACCCTGGATGCGCGCGATGCACGCCTCCAGAATCTCCTCCTTGGATGCCTCGGGGTGCGCCAGCATCCACTGGACGGCCTCGTTCACCTCGCGCAGGTTGTGCGGCGGGATGTTCGTCGCCATGCCGACCGCGATGCCGGTCGAGCCGTTCACGAGCAGGTTCGGGAACCGCGCCGGCAGCACGGTCGGCTCGGTGTCCTTGTTGTCGTAGTTGGGCTGGAAGTCGACGGTGTCCTGGTCGATGTCGCGGACCATCTCCATGGCCAGCGGGTTCATCTTGCACTCGGTGTACCGCATGGCCGCGGCGCCGTCGTTGCCCGGGGAGCCGAAGTTGCCCTGGCCGTCGACGAGCTTGTGGCGCATCACCCAGGGCTGCGCGAGACGCACGAGGGTGTCGTAGATGGCCGTGTCGCCGTGCGGGTGGTACTTGCCCATCACATCGCCGACGACGCGGCTGCACTTGTTCCACCCGCGGTCGGGTCGGTACCCGCCGTCGTACATCGTGTAGAGCACGCGCCGATGCACCGGCTTGAGGCCGTCCCGCACGTCGGGCAGCGCGCGCCCGACGATGACGCTCATGGCGTAGTCGAGGTAGCTCTTTTGGATCTCCTCGTTCAGGTCGACTTCCTCGACCTTGCCCGTCAGGACCACCGTGCCCTGTTCGGACGCCGCCGCCTCGGCCTCGACCGGGCTGGCGTCCGCGTCGTCGACGGGGGGCTCGTTCGGAGTGTCACTCATGTGCCTGGTTTCTCCTGGATCGTTCAGATGTCGAGGAAGCGGACGTCACGCGCGTTGCGCTGGATGAAGCTCCGGCGCTGCTCGACGTCCTCGCCCATCAGGATGCCGAACATGTCGGACGCCGCGGCCGCGTCCTCCAGCGTCACCTGGGCGAGCGTGCGCTGATCGGGATCCATGGTGGTGTTCCACAGGTCCGCCGCGTCCATCTCACCGAGGCCCTTGTACCGCTGAATCGGGTTGACCTGGGGCAGCTTCTTGCCGCCGGCCAGGCCGGCGTCGCGCAGCGCGTCACGCTCCTCGTCGGAGTAGGCGAGCTCGTGCGGCGCGTTCGTCCAGCGGAGCCGGAACAGCGGCGGCTGGGCCAGGTACACGTGGCCAGCTGAGATGAGCGGTCGCAGGAAGCGGAACAGCAGCGTGAGCAGCAGCGTCCGGATGTGCGCGCCGTCCACGTCGGCGTCCGCCATGAGAACGATCTTGTGGTAGCGCAGTCGCTCCACGTCGAAATCATCACTGAAGCCAGTCCCGAGCGCGTTGAAGATCGCCTCGACCTCCTTGTTCGCCAGGATCCGATCGAGCCGAGCCTTCTCGACATTCAGGATCTTGCCGCGGATCGGAAGAATCGCCTGGGTGCGCGGATCGCGTCCGCCCTTGGCCGAGCCACCGGCGGAGTCGCCCTCGACGATGAACACCTCGCACTCCACGGGGTTGCGCGAGCTGCAGTCGGCCAGCTTGCCGGGCAGGCTCGTGGAGCCCAGCAGGCCCTTGCGGTTCCGGGCCAGATCGCGGGCCTTGCGCGCCGCGAGCCGCGCCTGGGCCGCCGCCTGGGACTTGCGGATGATGTCGCGTCCCTCGGCCGGATTCTGCTCGAACCAGGCTCCGAGCAGGTCGTTGACGACCTTCTGCACGAAACCCTTCGCCTCGGTGTTGCCGAGCTTGGTCTTCGTCTGACCCTCGAACTGCGGTTCGCCGAGCTTGATGCTGATGATCGCCGTGAGGCCTTCGCGGATGTCGTCGCCGGAGGGGCGATCCTCGGGCTTGCGGATCATCCCCCACGCCGTGCCCCACCGGTTGACGGTGTTGGTGAGCGCCGCGCGGAAGCCCTCCTCGTGCGTGCCGCCCTCGTGGGTGTTGATCGTGTTGGCGAACGTGTGGACGCTCTCGGTGAACGAGTTGTTCCACTGCATGGCGACCTCGAGCGAGAGCTGATCCGCGGGCGACTCGGCGTCGATCGCGATGACGCTCGGGTGAATCGTGTCCTTGGTGCCCGTGAGGTACTTCACGAAATCGATGAGTCCGTCGTCGTAGCGGAACGTGACCTCTCGGGGCTGCTCGTCCACCTCGTCGACGAAGTCGGCCAGACCGGTCCCGTTGGCCTCGGCCTTCGCCTCATCGACGGGGGCCGGCCGCTCGTCCACGAGGCGGATCGTGAGGCCCTTGTTCAGGAAACACATTTCGCGGAACCGCGAGGCCAGGGTGTCCCACTGGTAGGTGGTCGTCTCGAAGATGTCGGGCGAGGCGTGGAACGTCACCGTGGTTCCGTTCTCGTCGTCGGGGCCGAGCGGCTCCAGGCGCTCCAGGTCGGCGTCGGGCACGCCGAGGCTGAAGCTCTGGTGCCAGTGGTGGCCGTCGCGCCGGACGTCCACGCTGAGGTGATCCGACAGGGCGTTCACCACGGACGCCCCGACGCCGTGCAGGCCGCCGGAGACCTTGTAGCCGCCCGCCCCGAACTTGCCGCCGGCGTGCAGCACGGTGAGCGCCAGCGTGACCGCGGGGATCTTCTCCTTCGGGTGCAGGTCGACCGGGAAGCCGCGACCGTTGTCGGTGACGCGGACGCCGTCGTCCGGGAGCAGCGTCACCGTGATGAAGTCGGCGTAACCGGCCAGGGCCTCATCGACGGAGTTGTCGACGATCTCCTGCACCAGGTGGTGGAGACCGCGCTCACCGGTGGAGCCGATGTACATGCCCGGGCGCTTGCGGACCGCCTCGAGACCCTCCAGAACCTGAATCGCACTGGCGTCGTACACGCCCTCGGCCACCGACGTGGCCGACGGCCGCGGACCGTGGTTTTCTATCGTCACCGACACTCTCTCCCTGCACACGGTCGCCGCCACGCACACGACGGGCGGGCGGCGACCTCGGAACTCCCCCATCTTATCCGATGCACCCCCGAAAACCGGGGTGGCAGGCCCTTCCATCGGCCGCTGACGGCGCCCAGAGCCCGATTGGGCCCACGAACTCCCCCGGCCCGACCCCGGGTATGGCCCCGGTGCCCTCCAGGCCGCCGGAAGGCCGGCCCGCGGACCGAGGAACCGGCACAGCGCTGCGGGCGCCACCACCCGGAATATAATTGATGTTTCAATAGTTGGACGGGCATGACCACCACTGCACTGCCCGCCACCACCCGCATGGGCGGGGTCGTCCTCGACGTGGGCGACCTCGACGCCATGGCGTCCTTCTACACCGACACCCTCTTGCTCGACCGTGTCGCCGACCGGAGCGACCAGGTGGACCTGGGTCGCGGCTCCGAGGTGCTCGTGACCCTGCACCACCGTCCGGACCTGCCCCGCGGCGTCCGTCGCAGCGCCGGACTGTTCCACACCGCGCTCCTCCACGACACACCGGCGGCGCTGGCGACGACGCTGGCGTCCTTGGCCACCTCGGGGCACGCGAACCTGTTCACCGGGTCGGGCGACCACCTCGTCTCCCAGGCGTTCTACCTCGACGACCCCGAGGGCAACGGCGTCGAGCTGTACGTCGATCGTCCCCGCGAGCAGTGGACGTGGGACGGCGACCGCGTCCGCATGGACACCCTCTTCATCGACCCCACCGCCTTCCTCGCCGAGCACCTCACGGACGCCGCGCGCGACTTCGTCACGACGGACGCCGCGCGGCGGGGACCGTTGGCGGATGCGACGGTGGTCGGCCACGTGCATCTCAAGGTCGGCGACGTGGCTCGCGCGAAGGACTTCTACGTCGACACGCTCGGCTTCGACGTCACCGCCGAGGTACCCGGCGCGCTGTTCGTCTCGGCCGGCGGCTACCACCACCATCTGGCGATGAACACATGGCAGTCGGGCGGCGTGGGCCTGCGGACGCCGGCGCTCGGCTTGGGTCGGGTGGACATCCTGCTGCCCACCGCGTCGGCGGTCGCCGCGTTGGGAGCCCGGGCCGCGGCCCGCGGGGAGTCCGTCCGCGATACCGGGCTGAGGGTCGAGCTCGACGATCCCTGGGGCAATCTGGTGCGGGTTTCCTGCGGCTGAGGGTCTCTCAGCCGTAGGTGTCGCGCGGGCCGCGCCCCTTGACCGTGCGCGGCCCGTGGGTCCAGCTCGGCGCCTCGGGGCCCAGCACCTTGACCATGCGGATCGTTCCGTCGCCGAGCGACGCGTTCATGCGTGCGACGAGCTGGGGCGCCATGAGGCGCAGCTGCGACGCCCAGTTGGTCGATGAGGTACGGACGACCACGACGCCGGCCTTGAACGCCTCCGGGGTGCTGTGCTCCGCGACGGCTGGGCCGACCAGTTCGGCCCAGCGCCCGAGAAGCAGGTGCACGTTGACCTCGGTGCCCCAGCCGCGCGCGCTGATGACCTTCTCCAGGGCGTCCCCCAGGGCCATCGGTTCGGCCCGGTCCCGCCGTGACCCCGTGCGTCGCCCGGACGCCCGCGGCGTCCGCTGCTGCCGACGCGGCGGTGGCACGCTCGTCCGCCCGGCCGCCTCGGCGATCTGCCGGGCGAGGTCGAGCCCGGTCGGGTCGAACGCGATCGGGTCGGCGTCTGCCGCCGGGTCGGCGCCGGCCTCGTCCTCGGGGGGCGGGACGCCGGCGTCCTCACTCATCGCCCGTCACCTCCCCGTCCCCAATCCGGTAGCGCCGCCCCGCGAGTGCTTCCGGCACGTCGGAGGCCACCGCCGCGGTGATGAGCACCTGCTCGGCGCCGGCGATGCGCTCGGCCAGCCGGGCGCGACGCACCTCGTCCAGCTCGGCGAACACGTCGTCGAGGATGAGCACGGGCTCGACCCCGTCGCCGCGCAGCAGGCCGTAGGCGCCCAGGCGCAGGGCCAGCGCGAACGACCACGATTCACCGTGCGAGGCATACCCCTTCGCCGGCAGCGGGCCGAGGGTGAGCACGAGGTCGTCGCGGTGCGGCCCCACCAGGCTCACTCCGCGGGCGATCTCCTCCCCACGCCGCTGCGCCATGCGCTCGGCCAGGCGGGCCGCGATCTCGTCCGGCGTGCTCTCCTCCCATGCGCCGACCGGCCCCGGGAGCGTCCCGGTGGGCTCGGTGGAACCCTCAGGGCCCGGGTCGAGATCGAGCGCGCTGGAGCGGTAGGCGACGCGGGCGTCGTTGTTGGTGGGCGCGATGGCCGAGTAGGCGTCGGCGACGGGCTCGGCGAGGTCGGTCACGGTCCGCAACCGGGCGTGCACCAGCTCGGCGCCGAGGGTGGCGAGGGATTCGTCCCACACGTCGAGCGTGGTCGCGGCGGCGGCGTCCACCGCGCCGCGGCGACCCGAGAGCGACTTGAGCAGGGTGGAGCGTTGCCGCAGCACCCGCTCGTAGTCGGAGCGGACGCCCGCGAGCCGCGGCCAGCGCTGCGTGACGAGGTCGTCCATGAAGCGGCGCCGTGCCGACGGGTCGCCCTTGATCAACGTCAGATCCTCCGGGGAGAACAACACGACGCGCAGCGCGCCGAGCAGATCCCGCGGCCGCTTGAGAGGACCGCGGTTGAGCGAGGCCTTGTTGGCGCGTCCGGCGATGATCTCGATCTCGAGCGCCAGCGAGCGCGGATCGTCCGCCCCCGCCTGGACGCGGGCCCGCACGATCGCCCGCGGGGCACCGAACCGGATCAGAGGGGCGTCCGTCGCCACCCGGTGCGAGCCGAGCGTGGCGAGGTACTCGATCGCCTCGATCAGGTTGGTCTTGCCCTGCCCGTTGCGCCCGGTGAGCGTCGTCGCGCCCGATGAGAACTCCAACTCGGCCAGCGGCCAGGAGCGGAAGTCGGCCAGGCTCAGGTGGGTGACGAACATCGCGACTCGTCGTTCCTCACGCCTGCGCCGCGCGCTCGGCTCGCGGGCCCCCCGCTCACTGCTGCGGCAGGCGCATCAGCATGATGACGTGCTTGTAGTCATCGGCCGGATCTCCGTCCAGCTCCACCAGCGGGCGCAGCAGGCAGGGCTTGCCGGGCGCGGTGAAGGAGAAGTCGACGCAGGGGCTGTCCAGCGCCTGGAGGGCGTCGATCAGGTAGTGGGGATTGAAGCCGGCGGCGTTCATCGCCAATCCCTGGCCGGTCTCATCGACGACGGTCGCCTCGACGGCCTCGACGGCGGCCGCCTGGTCGCCGGTCGCGGCCTCGAGGGTGATGTGGTCCTCGGCGATCATCATGCGCAGGCTCGTGTTGCGCTCGGCCACCAACGCCACGCGACGCACGGCCGCGACGACTTCAGCGGTGTTGGCCCGGACCGTCACGCTGGGCTGCACGCTCATGAGATGGCGCACCTTCGGGAACTCGCCGTCGAGCAGACGGGTCGTGATCTCGCGGACGCCGTTGGTCCCCTCGCCCGCGAACCCGACGAGGCCGTCGCCGCCGTCGGAGGAGGACAGGCTGAGCGTGACCTCCTCACCGGTGGTCATCGACTTCGAGGATTCGCTCAGGACCCGGGCGGGCACCAGGGCCGCGCCCTCGCCGCGTCCGGACGCCGGCCGCCACGGCAGCTCCTTGAGCGCCATGCGGTAGCGGTCGGTGGCGAGCAACGAGAGCCTCTCGCCCTCGATCTCGACGCGGACGCCGGTGAAGACCGGCAGGAGCTCGTCACGTCCGGCCGCCACCACGACCTGCGACACGGCCTGCGCGAACGCCTCGGGGGCGATCGTGCCGGTCGCCTCGGGCATCGTGGGCAGCTCGGGGTATTCGCCGATCGGCAGCAGCTGCAGCGTGAAACGGGCACTGCCGCAGGTGAGCTCCATGCGCGAGGAGTCAGCCGCCATGTCGACCGGCTTGGCCGGCAGGCTGCGCGCGATGTCGGCGAGCAGGCGGCCGGAAACCAGAACCGTGCCCTCGTCCGACACGTCGGCCGGCAGCGTCACCTTGGCGGAGGTCTCGTAGTCGAAGCTCGACAGCACCACCTCGCTGCCCGAGGCATCGATGCGCAGGCCGGCGAGGATGGGCACGGACGGCCGGTTCGGCAGACTGCGTGCTACCCACGCGACGGCGTCGGCCAACACGTCACGCTCGACTCGGATCTTCACTGACTTCTCCCTCGGGTTCGCTCGCGCCCACACGGCGGACTCACCGATCATATCGACCAGCGCCGACGGTTTCCGCACCGCAGCGCCCCACACGCCCACCGCACCGGTTTGAGCCGTTCGCTCCCCGGTGGTTCGCCTGGGCTGCGGAGCGAGGGGTGGATCGGCGCGTCGCTTTCCACACGCACGGGCCCGGGTGAGTTCAAAGAGTTGGAGATGTATCTGTGTTCTTCATGGTCATCACGGCTGTGGATCCTGTGGACAACCCGTCGCGGGTCGCGTCGGTCCGGCGTGTCGTGCGGGACGCGGCTGTGGAGGGCGTCGAACTACACGGGGAGGATTTGTGGGCAATGGCCGGACGCCGGCCCCGTTGTCCACAGCGATGCCCACTTGTCCACAGGTTTTTGTGTAGAACTCCCACAGCCTCCGTCCGGACGGGGGCGGGGTGCGTCAGCGGTGGGATGCCGCGGCCTGCTTGATGCGGTTGGTCAGCTCGGTGACCTGGTTGTAGATCGGGCGCCGCTCGGCCATGAGCTGGCGGATCTTCTTGTTGGCGTGCATGACCGTCGTGTGGTCGCGGCCGCCGAAGAGGCGTCCGATCGCCGGCAGGGAGGAGTCCGTGAGCTCCCGACACAGATACATCGCGATCTGCCGCGCCGTGACGAGCACGTGGGTACGGGCCGGACCGCAGAGATCCTCGACCGTGACGTTGAAGTAGGTGGCCGTCTCGCTCATGATCAGCTGCGGCGTGATCTGGGTCTCGATGCCGGCGGGGATGAGGTCGCGCAGCACCTCCTCGGCGAGGTGCAGGTCGACCGCCTGGTGGTTGAGGCTCGCGAACGCCGTCACGCGGATGAGCGCGCCCTCGAGCTCGCGGATGTTCGTGGCGATCTTGCCGGCGATGAACTCCAGCACCTCCGGGGAGGCGATGAGGTGCTCGGCGACCGCCTTCTTGCGCAGGATCGCGATGCGCGTCTCCAGGTCGGGCGGCTGGATGTCGGTGAGCAGCCCCCACTCGAACCGGCTCCGCAGCCGAGGCTCGAGCGCCTCGAGCGCCTTCGGCGGCCGGTCGGAGGTGAGAACGATCTGCTTTTGCGCATTGTGAAGGGTGTTGAAGGTGTGGAAGAACTCCTCCTGCGTCTGGATCTTGGCCTCCAGGAACTGGATGTCGTCGATCAGCAGGACGTCGATCTCGCGGTAGTTCTTCCGGAACTCGGCCGTCCGGTTCTCGGAGATCGCGTTGATGAAGTCGTTCGTCAGCTCCTCGGTCGAGACGTACTTCACGCGCAGGTGCGGCGTGTACTGCCGCACGTAGTGCCCGATGCCGTGCAGCAGATGCGTCTTGCCCAGCCCCGACTCGCCGTAGATCATCAGCGGGTTGTACGACTTGCCGGGTGTCTCGGCAACGGCGACGGCGGCCGCGTGGGCGAACCGGTTCGAGCTGCCGATGACGAAGTTGTCGAACGTGTACTTCGGGTTCAAGCGATCGCCGTTGCCCCCGCTCCCGTTCCCCGTGGTGCTCGATTCGGTGCCGCCGAGGCGGGACGCCGACCGGCGGCCATCCGGGGCGCCGGCGCCGTGGGACGGCATGGTCAGCGGCAGCTCGGGCGCCGGGTTGGCGGCGTCGAGGTCGGGCTCGAGCGACGGATCGACGCTGACGGCGAGGTGGATGGGCCGGGCGTAGTGGGCGGAGAGCTGCTGCTCGATCCAGCGCCGACTTCGGGTTTCGATGCGTTCCCGGCTCGTCTCGTTGGGGACGGCCAGCAAGTAGGTGGACTCGTGGAGGGCCAGGGCTCTGGCGCTGTTCAGGCGGGCCCGCGTGGGCATGTCCGCGCTCTCGAGCACGGTCTCCCAAGCTTGGTTGAGGGCAGACCCGACAGCATCCGCGGCCATCTGTCTCCCCTCGTCAGGTAGGCGTCCACAAGGTTGTCCACACCATGTGGAAATCCGCAACGACCACGCGTGCCGCGCCCCGGGTGGATGCGACGAGGGAGGCCGTTGGGCCGCTACGCTAGCCCGTGGCGAGGACGCCCGCAAATGAGTTCCCCAAGTTTCCGGCCGCCCCACGGCGTGTCGACTCGACGACGCCCCCGAGGGACACCAGTTTGCCCCCGCGTGCGCCCGACGCGTACAGTTGGACAGTCGCCCTCCCGGCGACGCCTGTGTCCGCGTGGGCACAGTCTGTCCCAGTGGCACCGTCCCCGTGGCACAGATCCAGTCCGACGCAATTGAATGGTGGGAGCTCCCGTGACCAAGCGCACATTCCAGCCGAGCAACCGGCGCCGCAGCCGCACGCACGGCTTCCGTCTCCGGATGCGGACCCGTGCGGGTCGCTCGATCCTGGCGGCGCGTCGCCGCAAGGGCCGCGAGCGCCTCGCCGGCTGACGGCGCCTCCCGGTGCTGCCTGCCGCGGCGCGACTCCGCACCGCCGACGACTTCCGGACCGTCACGCGCCGAGGCGTCCGCGTGGCGCGGGGAACGCTCGTCGTCCACGCCCTGGCCAAGCCCGACCCGCCTTCGCGGGCCGGCTTCGTCGTGTCCAAGGCCGTCGGCAACGCTGTCACCCGCAATCGTGTCAAGCGACAGCTGCGCCACCTCGTGGGCGCGGAGCTGCACGCAGGCGTCCGGCCAGTGGATGTGGTCGTGCGCGCGCTGCCGCCCGCGGCGTCCGGACGCCTGCCCGATGATTTCGCGTCCGCCTGGAGCACCGCGCTCGGCCGGCTGGCGGCGGCATGAGGTACGTCCTGGCCGCGCTGCTGCGGGCTTACCGCGCCGTGATCAGCCCGCTGTACGGCGACGTGTGCAAGTTCCACCCCACCTGTTCGGCGTATGCGCTCAACGCCGTGCTGACCCACGGCTCGATCGCGGGCTCATGGCTCACCGTGAGGCGCCTGGTGCGCTGCCATCCCTGGTCCCTCGGCGGTTACGACCCCGTGCCGACCGTCAACGCAACGAAGGTGCAACGTGTTTGAAGCCATCGGTGGATTCTTCCACCTGATCATGCAGCCCATTTACTGGGCGATCTCCGGCATCATCGTGGGATTCCACAACCTGTACTCCCTGTTCATGGATCCGGATTCCGGGTGGACGTGGGTGCTGGCCATCGTGTCGCTGACGGTGGTGATCCGAACGCTGATGATCCCGCTGTTCGTGCGGCAGATCAACAGCTCGCGCAAGATGCAACTCGTCGCCCCCAAGGCCAAGGCACTGCAGGAGAAGTACGGCTCCGACCGGGAGCGCTACGGCCAGGAGGTCATGAAGCTCTACCAGGAGGAGGGCGTCAATCCCGCCGCCTCCTGCCTGCCGCTGCTGCTGCAGATGCCGATCTTCATCGGCCTGTTCACCGTGCTCAACAACGCCGCCCGCACCGGTACGGCGACCGGTTACTGGCTGGAGCAGCAGCCCGACCTGGCCGTCTCGCTGCAGCACGCGCAGATTTTCGGCGCCGAGATTTCCGGCACCTTCTTGCCGATGACGACGTTCGGGCCGACGCAGTGGGTCGCGCTGGTCCTCATCATCACGATGACCGGCACCCTGTTCTGGACGCAGCTCCAGCTCATGCGCAAGAACATGCCGCCCGAGGCGCTCGAGGGTCCCATGGCGCAGCAGCAGAAGATGATGCTGTACCTCTTCCCGGCCATTTACCTTTTCACCGGCGTGAGCTTCCCGATCGGCGTGATGATCTACTGGCTCGCCTCGAACATCTGGACGCTGGGCCAGCAGTTCATCCTGATCCACAACAACCCCACGCCCAACACGCCGGCCTTCGTCGACTGGCAGGATCGAATGCGGGCCAAGGGCAAGGATCCCGACGAGATCATCCGGCAGCGCACCGCCAAGATGCGCCGCGGCGCCCGGCCCACGCCCGCCGCGTCCGACCCGAGCAGGGTGACCCGCCAGGGCACCTCGCGGCCCACGTCCGCGCCGGCGTCCGAGGCACCGAAGGCCGGCGAAGGTCGGCCGCAGGTGCGTCGCCAGCAGCCGAGCCGCCAGACGCGGGCCACCCGCAAGCAGGCACGTCCCCGCCAGACCGGCGGATCGAACTAGGGAGTTGAACATGACTGCAGATCAGCAGACCGAGACCATGCCCGAGGCGGCCCCGGTCGACGTCGAGGCCCCCGCCGACGTGGCCCCCGCCGACGTCGAGAAGAGCGCGGAGCCGGCGGAGGCCGTGGCGGCTGACGTCGACTCCTCCTCGGACGAGGCGGCCGAGGCGCAGCCCAAGGTGAGCAAGCGCGAGGAGGCGTTGACGAACGAGGGCGAGATCGCCGCCGACTACTTGGAGGAGCTGCTCGACATCGCCGATCTGGACGGCGACATCGACACCTACAACGAGGGCGGCCGCGCGCACGTGTCGATCATCACGGACTCCGAGGTGCTGGTCGGCAAGGACGCCGAGGTGCTGGACGCGCTGCAGGAGCTCGCCCGGCTGGCCGTCATGACCGAGACCGGTCACCGCAGCCGGCTCATGCTCGACATCGCGGGCCACCGCGACAAGCAGCGTGCCTCGTTGCAGGATCTCGCGGCGGACGCCATCGCCGAGGTGAATTCGACCGGTGAGCCCGTCCGCCTCACCCCGATGAACCCCTACCAGCGCAAGATCGTGCACGACGCGATCGCGGGGGCCGGGCTCGTGAGCGAGTCCGAGGGCGAGGAGCCGAACCGCCGCGTCGTTGTGCTGCCGAAGAGCTGACGGGCTGTCCGGTCGTGCTGACCCACCCGGCCGCCGGACAGGTGTTCGGCGACCAAGTAGGGGTCGCCGAGGAGTATGCGCAGCTGCTCGCGACGCGCGGCGTCGAGTGGGGCCTGATCGGGCCGCGTGAGGTCGACCGGATCTGGGAGCGCCACGTGCTCAACAGTGTGGCCGTCGGCTTCGAGGTGCCGGTGGAGGCGTCCGTGGTGGACGTCGGCTCGGGGGCGGGGCTGCCGGGGATTCCCCTGGCGCTGGCCCGCCCGGACGTCCGCGTCACCCTGGTGGAGCCGCTGCTGCGGCGGGCGAACTTCCTGACGGAGGTGGTCGAGGAACTCGGGCTGGCGGACCGCGTCGCGGTCGTCCGCGGCCGCGCGGAGGACCATGGCGCCACCTACGACGTGGTCACCGCCCGGGCGGTCGCGCGGCTGCCCAAGCTGCTCGGCTGGTGCGCCCCGCTGATCGGACGCCGCGGCCGGCTGATCGCGCTGAAGGGCGCGTCGGCGTCCGACGAGGTGGCCGACGCGAGCGCCGAGCTGAGGCGGTTCCGACTCACCGCCCGCGTGGTCACGGTGCGCCCGTACGAGGGCGCCGAGCCGACGACCCTGGTGATCTGCGAGCGTTGACCCGGCGATTCCGGTGACGGCTGTGCTCCTGGTCGGAACCCACTTCCCTCCTCTGCCATAGTTGTGCTCCCCCTGCAGGAGGAGCGTTCCCGGGTACGGGGAGCGAAGTGGAATCGGTCCGAGGGAATCGGGGGTCCGAACTCGATCAGGACACCAGGGCGGCTTCGCGCATGAAAGGCTACGCGGGTGGCGGCGGCAGCGGGGGGTCTGGGACGCGCGAGCGCACTGATGGCGTCCGGCTCGATGGCGTCGCGCGTGCTGGGCATCGTCCGCAACGCCCTGCTCGTGGCCTGCGTGGGCGCGGTCGGTGGCACCTCGGACGCCTTCCAGACGGCGAACACCCTGCCCAACACCATCTTCATCCTGCTGTCGGGCGGGGTGCTGAGCGCGGTGCTGATCCCCGAGATCACCCGCGCGATGGCCCGCGCGGACGGCGGCCAGGAGATCATCGACCGCCTCCTCACCGCGGCGCTCGGCCTCGTCACGATCGTCGCGTTGGTCTGCACGCTGGGCGCCGCGCCGCTGATCACGCTGTTCCAGTTGCAGGGCCCGGCCCGTGACCTCGGCATCTTCTTCGCCTACCTGTGCCTGCCGCAGATCCTCTTCTACGGGGTCTCGGCGATCCTCGGGCAGGTGCTCAACGCCTACGACCGCTTCGCCGCGGTCATGTGGACGCCCGTGCTCGCCAACGTGGTGCAGATCGCCGGCATGGGCATTTTCCTCAGCCAGTACGTCGGGGCAGAGCCAGCCGAGCGGTGGACCCCGCCCATGGTCTGGCTGCTGGCCGGCACGGCGACGCTCGGGGTGGCCGTCCAGGCGCTCGGCCTGCTGCCCGCGTTCCGGGGGACGGGGTTCCGGTTCCGGTTGCGCTGGGGCTGGCGCGGCTACGGGTTCCGGCGTCCGTTCCAGGTGGCCCTGTGGACGATCGCGGCCCTGCTCATCGGGCAGGCCGGCGGCGTGGTCGTCACCATGGTGGCCAACGCGGTCGCCGCCGAGGCCCGTCGCCACGGCGTCGAGGTGGCCGGCTACATGGTCTACACGCTGGCGTTCCAGATCTTCATGGTGCCCCACGGCATCATCACGACGTCGATCCTGACGGCCCTCTACCCCCGGATGGCGCGCTCGGCGCACGCCGCAAATGTGGACGCCCTCCGCTCCGACGTGACGCGCGGGCTCACCCTGCCGGCCACGATCATGGTGCCGATCAGCGCGGCCGCCGTCGCGCTGGCGGCCCCCGGCGTCAAGGTGCTCACCCCCTCGCTGGAGCCGTTGGGCGTCGCCAGCCTCGCCTGGGCGTTCTCGCTCATGGCGCTGGGGCTGTTCCCCTACGGCGTCGTGGCCCTGCAGCAGCGCTACGCGCTGGCCCGCGGCGACGGACGGATGAACTTCCGTTTTCAGCTCGTCATCACCGGGGTGCAGCTCGCCTCGTGCGTGGCGGCGCTGCTCGTGCCCGCCCCGTGGGCCGTCGCGACCATTTGCCTCGGGCAGACCCTCGGCAACACCATGGCCGCCGCCGTGTTCTTGATCGTCGCTCAGCGCCAGGTCGGTGGGTTGCCGCTGCGGGCCGTCGGTGGGCTGGTGCTACGGCTGCTCGCGGTGTCCGTCCCCGCCGGTCTGGCAAGCTGGTTCGTCGTGACGTGGATCGACCGGGCGCTCGGCTTCGGCTGGACGACCGCCCTGATCGCCCTCGCCGCCGGCGCGACCGTCTTCGGGGTCGTCCTCCTGGTCGCGACGCGCCTCGTCCGCATCGCCGAGATCGACGCCCTGCTCGCGCGCGGCGTCGGGCTGATCCGGCGCCGTTCCTGACCCAGGGAGAGACCATGTTCGCGATGTCCGACGGACGGCCCG
>JAKDIK010000190.1 GCA_030450535.1 Propionibacteriaceae bacterium | reverse complement strand
CGAGGAATCCCCCCGCCTCGCCCGGACCCACCTCGGACGCCACCGCCGCGCCCCACTGCTCCAGCCGTTGGGCGCGCCAGCGCGCGACCGCCGCGGGGTAGTCCGGCGTCGAGCGCCACGGGCGCGGCGGGTCGGGAAGTTCGACGGTGCGCACGGGGTCGGCCCGGTGACGCGCCACGAGATCGCGCCGGAACGCGACCGGCTCGTCGTATTCATCCTCCTTGAGCACCACGAAGAGAACGTCGATCTCCTGGATCGCCCGGACGGCCTCCAGCGTCAGCCAGTCGGGGTCGCCCGCCCCGATGCCGATGAGCACGAGCCGGCGCGCGGTGTCCGGGCCCGCGGCCGCTGCGTCCGACTCCCGGCCGATCATCCGCGCTCGTTGGTGGTCTCCGCGGTGCTGGCGATGGCGTTGATCGCCGCGACCGTGATCGCGGAGCCGCCTCGGCGGCCGCGCACCGTGAGGAACTCCAGGCCGTACGGGTTGTCGATGAGCGCCTGCTTGGATTCGGCGGCGCCGACGAAGCCGACCGGAATGCCGATCACGCCGGCGGGCCTGACGCCCGTGTCGCGGACGACCTCCAGCAGCCGGAACAGCGCCGTCGGGGCGTTGCCGATCGCCACCACGGCCCCCTGGAGCCGGGGGAGCCACAGATCGACGGCGGCGGCCGTCTTGGTGGTGCGGCCGGACGACGCCAGCTCGGCCAGGCGCGGGTCGCCGAGGTGACAGACGACCCCGACACCCTCTGGTAAACGCGACCGAATGATGCCCGTCGCCACCATCCTCGAGTCGCACAGGATTGGCGCGCCGCCGGCGAGGGCGTCCCGACACGCGCTGACGATCCCGGGGGAGTAGGCGATGTCGGGCACGAGGTCGGTCTGCGCGGCGGCGTGCACCATCCGGACGGCGACGCGGGCCACGTCATCGGGCAGGGCGGAGAGGTCCGTCTCGCGGCGAATGATCGCGAACGACTCGGCATAGATCGCCGCGCCATCGGTGAAGTAGTCGTAGGTGGGCACACCCGCACAGTAGTGCGCGCGCCCCGTTCAGGGCGGCGGGGTGCGCACCTCGCACGCCAGGCCGGGGGCGCCCGCGATGCGACGGTCGAGCGTCATTCCGCGTCCGGGGCGACCGGGTTGATCCACATGAGCCCGGGGAAGCGCGCGAAATCACTGTCCGCGCTCACGATGGCCAAGCCGTGCTCCAGCGCAAGCGCGGCGAGGGCCGCGTCGCTCACCAGCCCGGCCCGCAGGTCGAGCCGCGTGGCCAGATCGCGCAGGATCTCCGCGTGTCCCGGCCCGGGGGCTGGCGTCCACGCGGCCGGTGCAGCCAGCCAGGCGTCGACGTTCTCCCACGCCTCGCCCGGTGTCATCGGGGCGAGGCTGGCACGAGGATTGGTCGCGATCCGCAGGTACGCCCACAGTGACTGCCACGGCAGGCCCACCCGGCGGGGACCATTCAACGCCGCGGTGAGCCACGCGCTGGCCTTCGCGTGGAACGGGCTGGCCTCGTCCACCGAGTACAGCAGGATGTTCGCGTCGACCAGCATCAGCGCGCGTCCGGCCCTTCGAGCACCTCGAGCGCATCGGCGACGTTCGAGACGTCGATCCTGAGCCCCAGCGCGCGGCTGCGGGGAACGAAGGGCGCTGGGTCGTTCCGAGCCCTCAGACCGCGCCGGATCAGTTCGTTGACCGCCTCGCTGGCCCCCCGGCCCCGCTCCCGGCGCAACGCTTCGACCGCCTTGGCCGTGTCGGCGTCCAACTCGATCGTGGTACGCATGCGATGAACGTAGCACGCGCATGGGTGTGTCCACGCACACGCATGCGCAACCCGCAGAGCGACAGCAGGGCGGGACGGCCCACCGTGCGGGATCACCTGTGCGAGACTGAGCTCACAACTACACACCGTCGGAGACTGAGGAAGCCGGGAAGAGCCGGCACGGTCGCGCCACTGTGAACACCCCCCGCGCCAGACGCGGGCGAGTGAGAGCCAGGAACTCAGCCCCGCCGGGCACATCGATCCGAGACGCGTCATCTCGAGAGTGAGGGTTCATGCACATCGCCGAAGGTTTCCTGCCTCCGCTCCAATGCGGGCTGTGGTTCGCCGCTTCTGCCCCCTTCGTCATCCACGGCGCCCGCGCGGTCATCGCCGAGTCGCGCAAGAGCCCCGAGAACAAGCTGCTGCTCGCGGCAGCCGGAGCGTTCACGTTCGTGCTCAGCGCGATCAAGCTGCCGAGCGTCACCGGCAGCTCGTCCCACCCGACCGGGACCGGATTGGGGGCGGTCCTGTTCGGACCACCCGTGATGGCGTTCCTGGGCACGGTGGTGCTGCTGTTCCAGGCGTTGCTGCTCGCCCACGGCGGGCTGACGACGCTCGGCGCCAACGTGTTCTCCATGGCCATCGTCGGGCCGTGGGCGGGCTACGGCATCTACGTCCTGGTGCGCAGGCTCAACTTCTCCGTCGCCATCTTCTTCGCCTTCGCTGTGGCGGATCTGGCCACGTACTGCATGACGTCGTTCCAGCTCGCGCTCGCCTACCCGGAGCCGGAAACCGGCCTGCTGGGCGCCGCGGCGAAGTTCCTCAGCGTCTTCGCCATCACCCAGATCCCGCTCGCGCTCGCCGAGGGCGTGGTCGGCGTCCTGCTGTTCTCATTCCTCACGCGCGTCGTCCGGCCCGAGCTCGAGCGACGTGGCATGGTCGCGTCCACCGCGAAGGAGGCCGCTCATGCGTGAGCAGAAGCGTTGGGTGACCGTCGTGTTGCTCCTGGCCCTCGTCGGCATCTTCGTCGTCTCCTTCGCCCTCGGCAACCGCCCCTTTGGCGATGAGGAGACCTTTGCCGGCACCGACTCTGTCGTCACCGGCATCCTCGAGGAGGATCACGGCGTCACCCCGTGGTTCACACCGGTCTTCGAACCCGGCTCGGGCGAGATCGAGTCCGGCCTCTTCGCGCTGCAGGCGGCGCTGGGTGCGGGCATCCTCGGGTACGCCCTCGGCAACCTGCGCGGGCGCTCGGTGGCGAAAGCCGAGGACGTGACCGTCGAGGTGGGTGCGCGAGCAGGGCAGGACGATCCGTCCGACGCCGCGTCCTAGTGGCCGCACACGGTGTCGCCCTGGACGACGCCGCCTGGGCAAGCCCCTGGCGGCGCGTCCGCGTCGGGGAGAAGCTGTTGCTCGGCAGCGGGCTGCTGCTGACCGCGCTGATCGCGCCGCCGTGGCCGGCCGCCCCCCTGGTGGCCCTCGCGTGCATCGTCGCGGTGGTGGGCCCGGCGCGCATCCCGGCCCGCCGGCTCCTCATCGGGGCGAGCGCGCCGCTCGCGTTCATCGTCATCGGGGCGCTCACCGTGGCCATCCGGGTGGGTGAGCCGGCGGCAGAGGCGTGGATCACGCTCGGCCCGCTCTGGTTGGACGCCGCTTCCGTCGCCTTGGGCGTCCACGTTCTCGGCCGTGCGGTGGCCGGAACCCTCGCGCTGCTGCTGATCGCGACCACGACCCCGATGGTCGATCTGCTCACGTGGCTGCGCCGCGTCGGGGTCCCCGGACCGCTCGTCGAGATCGCGGGGCTCATGTACCGCCTGGTGTTCGTGCTGCTCGACACCGCGACCGCGATCGTGGCCGCGCAGGTCGGCCGGCTGGGGGACGCCCCCGCCGGCGGCTGGGCGGGGGTCCGGCGCCGGTGGGAGAACCTGGGCACGGCGCTCGGCGCGCTGCTGGTGCGCTCTTGGGATCGGGCCGCGCGTCAGTCCGCCGGCTGGGACGCACGGGGGCTCGGCGACGATCTGGTCATGCTGGCGCGCCGCTGCGAACGATCCACGCGGTTCCTGGCCGGCACGGCGGTCACCCTCGCCGGCGTGTGGGCCCTCGTCGGGACGACGTGGCTGCTGAACGGGGGCTTGGGATGATGCTGGCGGCCACGGACGTGGTCGCCGCCTACCCGGGAGGCGACGCCGTCCTCACCGGCGCTCACGTGGCCATCCGCGATGGTGCCCGGCTCGCGCTGCTCGGCGCGAACGGGTCGGGCAAGACGACACTGTTGCGCTGCCTGTCCGGCGCCCACCGCCCCAGCGCGGGCACGGTGCTTCGCGACGGGATCGCCCTGCGGCACGACCGCGCCGGCCTTCACCGGCATCGCCGCCACGTCCAGCTCGTCCTCCAGGATCCCGACGACCAGCTCTTCTCCGCCGACGTCACCCAGGACGTGGCCTTCGGCCCGCTCAACCTCGGCCTCGACGAGGCCACCGTGCGCGCGCGGGTCGCCGAGGCGCTCGAGCTCCTGGGCGCCGCCCATCTGGCCGACCGGGCCACCCACCAGCTCTCCTACGGCGAGCGGAAGCGGGTCAGCGTCGCGGGGGCGATGGCGATGCAGCCGGACGTGTTGCTGCTCGACGAGCCGACGGCCGGGCTCGATCCGGCCGGCGTGGCCGAGATGCGTGTCGCCCTCGAGCGGCTGAGCGCGCTCGGCACGGCGCTCGTCGTCGCCACGCACGACGTGGCCTTCGCGCTGGAGTGGGCGGACGAGGCGGCCGTGGTCTGCCACGGCCGCGTGGACCAGGGCCCGGTCACCGCCGTCCTGTCCGACGCCGCCCTGCTCGCGGACGCCCACCTCGCGGCACCCTGGCCGCTGGCGCTGGCGTCCGGTCTCGGATGGACGGCCCTGCCGCGCAACCTCGCCGAGGTGCTCGCGCTCCTCACTTCCGGCCGGACCACTGGATGACCGCGCGCAGCGGCGTCCAGCCGAGGAACGACCCGATCGGCTCCGCATGCTCCACGCCGAGGCGGGCCAGCGCACCACCGTGGGCGCGGTACGCGGCGACGAGCACCGCCTCGGTCTCGATCGTGACGCCGTGGGCGACGATCCGACCGCCGGGCCTCAGCGCCTCCCAGCAGGCCTCGAGGACGTCGGCCGTCACGCCCCCGCCGAGGAAGGCGGCATCGGGGGTCGGGAGGGCGCCCACGGCGGAGGCCGCGTCGGATTCGACGATCTCGACCCGCCCGGGCGCGAGCCGGGCGGCGTTGCGCCGGGCACGCGCGGCCCGCTCGGGGTTGCGTTCGACGCCGATGGCCCGAGCGTCGGCGGCCGCCCGCGCCCACTCGATGCCCATCGCGCCCGAGCCGGCGCCGATGTCCCAGAGCAGCTCGCCGGGCCGCGGCCGCAGGTACGCGAACGCGCTGGCGCGCTGGTGGCGTTTGGTGAGGAGCCCGTCGTGCTCGAAGGCGTCGTCGGGCAGGCCCGGGGTTGTGTCCGCGTCGTCGGGAGGTGCACTCATCACGCACGCCACCCTAGGACGCCCGCGCCGCCAGCCAGGCGAGGGCAGCCTCGGCGCTGGGGACGGTCGCGAGACCGGACGGTGGTTCGGGGCGGCGCACGACGACGACGCGGACGCCCAGCTCTCGGGCGGCGTCCAGTTTGGGGGCGGGGCCGCCGGAGTCCTTGGTGACGAGGGTTCCGATGGCGCGGGAGCTCAGCAGGGCGCGCTCGTCGGCGAGGGTGAACGGGCCGCGCGCGGCGATGATCTCCCAGCCCGGTATGGTCCGAAGCGGGGAGGTGTCCTCAGGCGGGTCGACGACGCGGGCGACGGCGTCCGGCAAGGAGCGATAGTGGGGCAGGGGTTGGCGTCCGACGGTGAGCAGCGCGCGTCCGGCGACGGCGGCGGACGCCGCAACGTGATCGGCGACCCACCGCCAGCGCTGGGCGTTCGGGTGGTCGGACCAGCCCGTACGCGCGACGCG
>JAKDIK010000407.1 GCA_030450535.1 Propionibacteriaceae bacterium | reverse complement strand
CGCGGCTGGGCGCTATCGGGTCTACCACGGCGAAGGCGGCCGAACGCGACGGGCTGCCGGTCGCCGCCGTGGCCGCCGAGGCGTCCGCGGCCGGGGTCGCCGCCGCCCTCGCCACCCTGCGAAAGAAGGAAGAACGATGAACGTCCGACCTCGTCGGTTGCGTACCACCGCCGGGATGCGGCGGCTGGTGGCCGAGACCCGCGTTCACCCGGCCCAGCTGGTGCTGCCGGTATTCGTCGCCGACGGCCTGGACGCGCCGCGTCCGATCGGCTCGCTGCCGGGCGTCGTCCAGCACACCCTCGACACGCTGGTCACCGAGGCGCACCGGGTGGTGGACGCCGGGCTGGGCGGCATCATGCTGTTCGGTGTCCCGAGCGAAGCCGACAAGGACGCCACCGGTTCGGCCGGGCTCTCCCCCGACGGCATCCTCAACCGGGGCCTCGCCGCCGTCCGGGACGCCGTCGGCGACGACACCGTCGTGATGGCCGACACCTGCCTGGACGAGTTCACCGATCACGGCCACTGCGGCGTCCTGGACGACCGGGGCCGGGTCGACAACGACGCCACCAACGAGCTGTACGCGGCGATGGCCGTCGCGCAGGCGAGGGCCGGTGCGCACGTCGTCGGGCCGTCGGGAATGATGGACGGCCAGGTCGCGGTCATCCGCGACGGCCTGGACGCCGCCGGCTTCGCCGACACCGCGATCCTGGCCTACTCGGCCAAGTACGCCTCCGCCTTCTACGGACCCTTCCGCGAAGCGGTGAACTCGGCGCTTTCGGGTGACAGGCGCAGCTACCAGCAGGATCCGGCCAACCGCCGCGAGGGCGTGAAGGAGGCCGACCTGGACGAACTCGAGGGCGCCGATCTGGTGATGGTGAAGCCCGCCGGCTACTACCTGGACGTGCTCGCCGACGTGGCGGCGCGGTCGTCGGTGCCGGTGGCGGCGTACCACGTGTCGGGCGAGTACGCGATGGTGTGCGCGGCCGCCGAACGCGGCTGGCTGAACCGGGACGCCGCGCTGGCCGAGGCGGTCACCGCGATCCTGCGGGCCGGTGCCGACATCGTGCTGACCTATGCGGCGGCCGAACTGGCGGAACGTGCGAACGGAGCAACGGAATGACCCTCTACCAGCGGGCCTGCCGGGTGATTCCGGGCGGCGTCTCGTCGCCGGTCCGGGCGTTCGGCTCGGTCGGCGGCGAGCCGGTGTTCATCGCCCGGGCGTCCGGCCCCTACCTCTACGACACCAACGGCCGCGAGTACGTGGACGCCGTCGGCTCCTGGGGACCTGCGCTGCTCGGCCACGCGCATCCCGAGGTAGTGGCGGCCGTCCAGGCCGCCGCCGCGCGCGGCCTGTCCTTCGGGGCCCCGACGCAGGCCGAGGTGGAGCTGGCCGAGGCCGTCCGGGCGCGCGTGCCGGAGGCGGCCAAGGTGCGTTTCGTGTCCACCGGCACCGAGGCCTGCATGACCGCGATCCGGCTGGCCCGGGGCGCCACCGGACGGGACCTGGTGGTCAAGTTCGCCGGCTGCTATCACGGCCATTCCGACGGGCTGCTGGCCGCCGCCGGGTCGGGGGTCGCCACCCAGGGCCTGCCCGGGTCGGCCGGCGTCACCGCCGCGACGGCGGCGCAGACCATCGTGGTGCCCTACAACGACCCGGACGCCCTGGAGGCCGCCTTCGCCGCCCATCCCGACCGGATCGCCGCCGTGATCACGGAGCCGGCGCCCGCCAATATGGGCGTGGTACCCCCCCGGCCGGGCTTCAACGCGCTCCTGCGCGAGATCACCCGGCGGAACGGCGCGCTGCTGATCTTCGACGAGGTGCTC
>JAKDIK010000189.1 GCA_030450535.1 Propionibacteriaceae bacterium | reverse complement strand
GCCTACCGGCAGGCCCACCCCCGCGCCTGAGCCCTGAACCCCCCGCGTTCCCGGGTACGGTGCACGGCCCACCGACGTCACCCACCGGCCAGCCACCCCAGCGGGTCGACGTGCCGGCCGTTGGCCTTGACGCTGAAATGCAGGTGGCACCCCGTGGACCATCCCGTGGACCCCATCGACCCGACCAGCTGGCCGCGGCCCACCCGGTCGCCGGGGCGCACCCGGTAGCCCTGCGCGTGCAGGTAGACGGTCTGCAGCGCCGCGCCGTTCACCCCACCGTGGTCGATCACCAGCCGCCACCCGCCCGAGGCGTCGAAGCCCATGTGGCTCACCACGCCGTCGGCGGCGGCCACCAGCGGCGTCCCGCAGGAGTTCGACAGGTCGACGCCGTTGTGCATGCGCCATTCGTGGAAGATCGGGTGGAACCGCATGCCGAAGCGCGAGCCGAGGCGTCCGGCCGTCGGCTGCGCCAACACACCCGAGCCGGCCACCGGCCCCACCGCGGACGCCAGCGCGGCCGCCTCGGCCTCCCGCGCCCGGGCCCGCCGCGTCACCGCGCCGGCGGCGTCCTCGCCCAGGAGGCGCACCTCGGCCGCCGCGACGAGCGACAGCGGATCGAGGTACGTCTCGCCGCGCCGCAGCCCCCAGTGCAGGCAGGCCTCCGCCGGGCAGGCGTGGCCCGCGGCCAGCGTCCCGATCGGGTCCCCTGCCCGCACGGCCGTCCCCACCGCCACCGACGCCACCACCGGCTCGAACGTCGAGCGCCGATCGTCGTGGGTGATCACCACGACCGGACGCCCCGCCACGTCGCCGGCAAACGTCACCACCCCGTCGGAGGGGGAGACCACCACCTCGCCGACCGAGCCCGCCACATCGACCCCGCGATGCCCCGCGCCCCAGCGCACGTCGGGCGGATCGAACCCGGTCACGACCGGACCGCCGAGCGGCCAGACCCCTGCCGCCACCGCCGGCGACGCCCCCGCGACGAACGCGCACGCGACCGCCATCACCCATGCCAGCGCCCTGCGCGCCGCCCCTGCTTGCATGCCTCTCACGACCAGACATTAGGCCGACCCCGTCACCCCTAGTCAGCGAGGTTTTGCCCGCTGCGGCGCCGCGCCAGTATGCTGAACGCAGCGACTCGGCAGATCCGGGTCGACTTCGCATGCGGTCGAACCGAACCATGTTCGGGTCTCGCTCCGGGTGCCCACGACGCGAGTCTGGGCTGGGGCGCGGCGTCCGCATCAGGCGGACCGAACAGCTCGGTCCGAACAAACCCGCACGGCGGGCCGCGCGAGCGCGCCCACCAGGAAAGGAACGGCCATGGCCGTCGTCACCACCCGTCAGCTGCTCGAGAGCGGCGTCCACTTCGGTCACCAGACCCGTCGCTGGAACCCCAAGATGAAGCGGTTCATCTTCGGCGAGCGCAACGGCATCTACATCATCGACCTGCAGCAGTCGCTGACCTACATCGATCAGGCGTACAGCTTCGTGCGCGAGACCGTCGCCCGCGGCGGCCAGGTGCTGTTCGTCGGCACCAAGAAGCAGGCGCAGGAGGCGATCGCCGAGCAGGCCACCCGCGTCGGCATGCCCTTCGTGAACCAGCGCTGGCTGGGTGGCATGCTCACCAACTACGCCACCATCAGCAAGCGCACGGCGAAGATGAAGGAGCTCGAGGCGATCGACTTCACCGACGTCGCGGGCTCGGGCCTCACCAAGAAGGAGCTCCTGCAGCAGGAGCGCAAGAAGGACAAGCTGGCCAAGACCCTGGGCGGCATCCGCGACATGCACAAGCTGCCGCAGGCCGTGTGGGTCGTCGACACCAAGAAGGAGCACCTCGCGATCGACGAGGCGCGCAAGCTGCGCATCCCGATCGTCGGCATCCTCGACACCAACTGCGATCCCGACGAGGTCGACTTCGCCATCCCGGGCAACGACGACGCGATCCGCTCCGTCGCCCTGCTCACCCGCGTGATCGCGGACGCCGTGGCCGAGGGCCTGCTGGCCCGCAGCCAGGGCCGCCAGACCGACGGGGGCGCCGAGCCCGAGCCGATGGCCGAGTGGGAGCGCGAGCTCCTCGGTGCCGCCGAGGTCGCGCCCACCACCTCCGAGGCCGAGGCCGTCGAGGGCAGCGACACCCAGGGCAACCAGCTCGTCGACGAGGTCGAGGGTGGGGCCGCCCAGGCGGACGCCCTCGCAGAGGCGTCGGCCGAGCCGGCTGCGGACTCCGGTCAGGCCGAGGCCGACGTCGCCGCCCGGGACGATCAGACGGACGCCGCCGCCGCGGACGCCGCTCCCGCCTCGCCCGAGTCCGCCGCGTCGCCGGCCTCGCCCGCGTCCGCCGATTCCCCCGCTTCGCCGGATTCCCCCGACTCGCCGGCGTCCGCCGTCGAGGCCGAGGCCGAGTCCAAGTAGTCCCCTCCCCGTCCCTCACCGACGGGGAACCACCAGCGACAGGTAAGGAAGCACAGTCATGGCAATCACCGCTGCCGACGTGAAGAAGCTCCGCGACGCCACCGGCGCCGGAATGATGGACGCCAAGAACGCCCTCACCGAGGCGAACGGCGACTTCGAGGCCGCCACCGAGATCCTTCGTGTGAAGGGGGCCGCCAAGGTCAGCGGCCGCTCCGACCGCGAGGCGTCCAACGGCCTCGTCGCCGCGACCGGCACCTCGCTGATCCAGCTCGGCGCCGAGACCGACTTCGTCGCCAAGAACGACGAGTTCGTCGCCCTGGCGAACGAGATCGTCGCCGCTGTCGAGTCCGCGCGGGCCGATGGCCTGGAGGCCGCCAAGGCCGCCACGCTGGCGTCCGGGTCGAGCGTTGAGGACGCGGTCGGAGCGCTGGCCGCCAAGATCGGGGAGAAGCTCGAGCTCGCCAACGCGGCCCACTTCTCCGCGCCCGCCGAGATCTACCTCCACCGCCGCAGCCAGGACCTGCCCCCGCAGGTCGGCGTGATGATCGAGTACGAGGGCGGCACGAGCGAGTTCGTGCGCGGCATCGCGATGCAGATCGCGGCGATGAGCCCGCAGTACCTCGACCGCGAGTCCGTCCCGGCCGAGGTGGTGGAGAAGGAGCGCCACGTCGCCGAGCTGACCGCCAAGGAGGAGGGCAAGCCCGACCACATCATCGGCCGGATCGTGGAGGGTCGCCTGGGCGGCTTCTACAAGGAGGTCTGCCTGGTCGAGCAGCCCAGCGTCTCCGATGACAAGTTGTCGGTGGGCCAGCTGCTGACGAAGAACGGCGTGACCGTCAAGCGCTTCGTGCGCTTCGCTGCGGGCGCCTGACCGCGGGTCACGGTCAAGCCAGGCGTCAACTAGAGTGGCGTGCACCGCCCCGCGCGGTGCGCGCCACTTCGTCCGTTCATGAGCCGCCGTGCGGGAATGTTCCACGCACCACCAGCCGCCCTGAAGGGGGACCGACTCGATGTCCACCGAGTATCACCGCGTACTGCTCAAGCTCTCCGGAGAGGCGTTCGGGGGTGGCCACGTGGGTGTGGATCCCGACATCATCGCGGGCATCGCCGCTGAGATCGCCGAGATCGTCGCCAGCGGCGTCCAGGTGGCCGTGGTCACCGGCGGCGGCAACTTCTTCCGCGGCGCCCAGCTGCAGCAGCGGGGCATGGAGCGGCGTCGGGCCGACTACATGGGCATGCTCGGCACCGTCATGAACTGTCTGGCGCTGCAGGATTTCCTGGAGCAGGCCGGCGTCCCCACCCGCGTCCAGACCGCCATCACCATGGGGCAGGTGGCCGAGCCCTACATTCCGCTGCGGGCCGTGAGGCACCTGGAGAAGGGCCGCGTCGTCCTGTTCGGCGCCGGCTCGGGCATGCCGTTCTTCTCGACCGACACGGTCGCCGCCCAGCGCGCCCTCGAGGTGCGGGCGGATGTCCTGCTCATGAGCAAGAACGGGGTGGACGGTGTCTACGACTCCGATCCGCGCCTCAACCCGAACGCCCGCCGCTACGACCACCTCACCTACCACGAGTTCCTGGCCGACGACCTCAAGGTGGCGGACGCCACGGCGATCAGCCTGGCCCGCGACAACGGCCTGCCCATGATCTTCTTCGACCTCGGCGTGCGCGGAAACATCGCGCGCGTCATCGCGGGTGAGAAGATCGGGACGACCGTCCACGCCTGACCACAGACCGCAACCGAAGGGATTCACCCGAGATGACCTCCGAGATCATCAGTTCCGCCGAACACAAGAACCGGGCCACGATCGACCACGCCAAGGAGGAGTTCGGCGCGATCCGCACCGGACGCGCCCACCCGGCGATGTTCAACAAGCTCATGGTCGACTACTACGGGGCGCCGACGCCGCTGCAGCAGTTGGCCACGTTCCAGGTGCCCGAGGCGCGCGTCGTGCTCATCAGCCCGTTCGACCGCGCCGCGATGCCCGGCATCGAGAAGGCGATCCGCGATTCCGACCTGGGCGTGAACCCGGCGAACGACGGCAACGTCATCCGCATCGTCATGCCGCAGCTCACCGAGGATCGCCGCAAGGAGTACATCAAGGTCGCCCGCAACAAGGCCGAGGAGGCGCGCGTCGCGATCCGCACCAACCGCCGCCACGCCGTCGACGGCGTCAAGAAGCTGGCCAAGGACAAGGAGATCGGCGAGGACGACGCCAGCCGCGCCGAGAAGCAGCTCGACACGGTGACGAAGAAGTACGAGGAGCAGGTCAACGACCTGCTCAAGGCCAAGGAAACCGAGCTCCTCGAAGTCTGATGACCGACGTCCCGAGCGGGGCGCCGCAGGCGGACGCCCCCGCCAAGAAGCGCTCCGCGGGCCGGGATCTGCCCGCGGCCATCGCCGTCGGGGTGGGCCTGATCCTCATCGTGGTGGCGAGCCTGGCGTGGTTCCACTGGGGATTCATCCTGCTCGTGGCCATCATGTTGTGCCTCGGGGCCATCGAGATTCACTGGGCGCTGCGCCGCCAGGGAGTGCGCGCCGCGATCCGGCCCATCGTGCTGGGCACCTTCGCGATGATCGTCGGCACCTACGCCGCCGCGACCGGCGTCGGCCTGCTCGACATGCCGTGGCACTCGGCGCTGTTGGCGTTTCTGGGGGCGACGGTGCTGGCCGCCCTCATGGTGCGCCTGCCGAAGGGTCATGAGCACTTCGTGCGGGACGCGGCCGGCAGCATCTTCATCATCGGTTACGTCGCGCTCCTGGGGTCCTTCACCGCGCTGATCCTGGCCGGCGATCACGGCGCCGCCCGCATGATCACGTTCCTGCTCTGCGTCGTCGCCAACGACACCGGCGGTTACGCGGTCGGCGTCCTGTTCGGGCGGACGCCGCTGGCGCCCGTGTTGAGCCCCAAGAAGACGTGGGAGGGCCTGGCCGGCTCGGCGCTGTTCTCCGTCGGCGTGGGCGTCGCCCTGTGCGTCGGCGTGCTGGGCGTCGCGTGGTGGGTGGGCGTCATCCTCGGCCTCATCATCGTGGTGTTCGCCACCGCCGGCGACCTCATCGAGAGCGCGATCAAGCGCGACGTGGGCATCAAGGACATGAGCTCGATCCTTCCCGGCCACGGGGGCATCATGGACCGGCTCGACTCCCTGCTCGTCGCCGCCGCGCCCGCCTGGTACGTGATGTACCTGCTCGTCCCCGGCGGCTGAGGGCGGCGCCCGGCATCCCGCGTCCGCGCCGCTGGCCGCTAGCCTTGTCGGGTGACCGATGCACTCACCCCCGCCGAGCGGAACCGCGCCGACGAGCTGGACGCCCACGCC
>JAKDIK010000188.1 GCA_030450535.1 Propionibacteriaceae bacterium | reverse complement strand
CCCGCGGGGGGCGCGCCCTTGTGGCCCCCCCCGTCGGCCCCCCGGGCCCCAACACCGGGGGGTCCAAACCTCGCCCACCGCGGTGGACTCAGACGAACGCCGCGACCACCCACACGAGGATCGGCGCGAACACCAGCGCGGGCAAGAGGTCCCCGATCGGGGTCGTCTTGAGCCGCAGCAGCCGCAGCCCCAGCCCGATCAGGATGACGCCGCCGGTCGCGCTCAGCGCGTCGATCTGTCCCGCGGTGAAGAGATCGCCGAACAGGAATCCGGCCAGCGTCAGTGCGCCCTGAATGACTCCGAGGGTCAGCGCCGAGAACAGCACGCCCCACCCCAGCGTGGAGGCGAAGGCGATGGCGGCGAAGCCATCGAGTACGGCCTTCACCATGAGTTGGTCGGCGCCGCGGCCGAGGCCGTCCGACAGCGAACCCAGGATCGTCAGCGGGCCCACGCAGAACAGCAACGTGGGCGTGACGACGGCGTCCACGAACCGACCCGACTCCTCGCGCACCCGCAGCCTTCGACGCAGCACGTCGGCGACGCCCTCGAGTCGGGCCTCGATCCGCAGCGCCGAGCCGGTCAGCGCCCCCAGCAACAGCGAGCCCAGCACCACCAGGACGCCCGCCGAGCCCACCTCGGCGCGCAGGGCGTCCGACGTGACCACCAGAGCCGACTGCACGCCGAGCACCAGCGTGACCATCCCCAGCACGTCGGTGACAGTGTCGCGCGTGCGCTCCGGGATGCGGTTGCCGAGCAGCAGCCCGAGTATCGCGCCGACGGCGACCGTGACCACGTTGGCGACGGTCCCGAAGCCGATGAACATGGCGCCCATACAATCACGAGCATGGAACTCCGCCTGATCGACGTCCGCGGCACGACACCCGACTACCGCCGTGTGGTGCCGCGCGGCAGCTTCGACGTGGAGCAGGCAGTCCGGGCCGTCCAGCCGATCTGCGACGCCGTCGCAGCACGCGGCGTGGACGCCCTCGCCGAGTTCTCCCAGCGCTTCGACCGCGTCGTCCCATCGTCGTTCCGGGTGCCCACCGCCGTTTTGGCCCGCGCCGCGGCGGAGCTGGACGTCGGCGTGAGGGCCGCGCTCACCGAGTCCATCCGCCGCCGGCGCGCCGTGGCCGAGAGCGAGGGCGCCCCGCCCCTGACCCGTGCCGAGGTCGCCCCGGGCGCCGTCGTCGAGACGAGAACCATCCCGGTCGCCAGGGTGGGCCTGTACGTGCCCGGCGGGCTCGCGCCGCTGGCGTCCAGCGTGCTCATGAACGTCGTCCCGGCGCAGGTCGCCGGCGTCGAGAGCCTCGCGGTGGCGTCGCCGCCGAGCGCCGAGCACGGCGGCTGGCCGCACCCCACGATTCTGGGGCTGTGCCACCTGCTCGGCGTCGACGAGGTGTACGCCGTGGGCGGCGCGCAGGCGATCGCGATGTTCGCCCACGGTGTGGAGGGGGTGTGCGAGCCGGTCGAGCTGGTGACGGGGCCGGGCAACATCTACGTCGTCGCGGCCAAGCGTCTCCTCCGCGGGGTGGTGGGCATCGACTCCGAGGCGGGCCCCACCGAGATCGCCGTGCTGGCCGACGATTCCGCCGATCCGGCGTTCGTGGCCGCCGATCTCATCAGCCAGGCCGAGCACGACCCGATGGCCGGCTCGGTGCTGGTCACGGACTCGCCCGCCCTCGCCGCGGCCGTCAACGCCCTCATCCCCGATCAGGTCGCAGCCCTCGACAACGTCGAGCGGATCACGACCGCCCTCACCGGCGAGCAGTCGGCGATCGTCCTCGTGGATGACCTCGACCAGGGTCTCGCAGTCGTGGACGCCTACGCCGCCGAGCACCTTGAGATCCACACCCGCGATCCCTACGCGCTCGCCCAGCGGGTGCGCAACGCCGGGGCGATCTTCGTCGGGCCGTGGGCGCCCGTCCCGCTCGGCGACTATTCCGCGGGTTCGACGCACGTCCTGCCGACCGCCGGGGCCGCGCGTCACTCGTCCGGCCTGACCGTGCGCTCGTTCACCAAAACCGTGCACATGATCTGCTACGACGAGGGAGCACTGCGCGAGGTGGGCCCGATGGTCGAGGCGTTCGCGACCGCCGAGCACCTGCCGGGCCACCGCGCGGCGATCACCGTGCGCACCGCCGAGCTGCGGGCCGACCGGTGGTGAAGCTCACGCTGGCGGATCTGCCGCTGCGTCCCGAGCTGGTGGGGGAGGAGCCCTACGGCGCCCCGCAGCTCGACGTGCCGGTGTGCCTGAACGTCAACGAGAACCCCTATCCGGCGTCGGCGGAGGTCGCCGCCGAGATGGCCGAGGCCGTGGTGGCGGCGTCCTTCAACCGCTACCCGGATCGGGAATTCCGCGATCTGCGAGCCCAGCTCGCCGCCTACCTCGGGCACGGGCTGACGCCGGATCACGTGTGGGCCGCCAACGGATCCAACGAGGTGATGACCCACGTGCTGGGCGCCTTCGGCGGGCCCGGACGCCGCGTCCTCGCGTTCACGCCGACGTACTCGATGTACCCCGAGTACGCGCGCAACACCCACACGGCCTACGTCACCGCGCCGCGTCACGCCGATTTCACACTGGACGCGGAGCTGGCGCTCGATGCCATCGCCCGGCACGATCCCACGGTCGTCCTCATCACCACGCCGAACAACCCGACGGGAACCTCGACGCCGCGGGAGGTGATCCGCGAGGTGCTGGCCGGCACGGACGCGATCGTGGTCGTCGACGAGGCCTATCAGGAATTCAGCCGGACGCCGGACGCCACGGCCCTCGGCCTGCTCGATGATTTCGGCAATCTGATCGTCAGCCGGACCATGAGCAAGGCGTTCGCGTTCGCCGGCGGCCGGCTGGGCTACCTGGCCGCCCATCCCGCGGTCGTGGACGCCTGCCGCATCGTCCGGCTGCCATACCACCTCTCGGGGCAGACCCAGGCGTTGGCGTCCGTGGCGCTCCGCCACGCCGACGAGATGCTGGCCCGGGTGGCCGACCTGCGCGAGGCCCGCGACGACCTGCTGCGCCGGCTGCCGCAGCTGGGGTTCGAAGTGGTCGACTCCGATGCGAACTTCGTGCTCGTCGGGCGCTGGAGCGACCGGCATCTCGCGTGGCAGCAGTTGCTCGACGCCGGCGTCCTCGTACGGGAGACTGGCCCGGCGGGTCACCTGCGCGTCAGCGCGGGAACGCCCGAGGAAATGACGGCCTTCTACGCCGCGCTGGCCAAGGTCACCGCGCCGAGGACGGGGAACTGACATGGGACGCACCGCACGCATCGAACGATCCACGTCGGAGAGCACGATCACCGTCGAGCTCGATCTGGACGGCACCGGCCGATCCACGATCAGCACCGGGGTGGGCTTCTACGACCACATGCTCACCGCGCTGGCGAAGCACTCGCTCATCGACCTGACGGTGGACGCGAGCGGCGATGTCCACATCGACGGGCATCACGTGGTCGAGGACACCGCGATCGTCCTCGGCCAGGCGCTGAGCGAGGCGCTGGGGGACAAGAAGGGAATTCGCCGATTCGCGGATGCCCTCGTCCCGCTGGACGAGGCGCTGGCCCGCTGCGTCGTGGACGTGGCCGGGCGTCCCTACGTCGTGTGCACCGGCGAGCCGGACGCCCAGGTCTACGCGCGGATCGGCGGTTCGGGCGTGCCGTATGCCGGCTCGATGACCTACCACGTCGTGGAGGCGCTGGGTCTCAACGCGGGCCTCTGCATCCACCTCGATCTGGTGCGCGGCCGCGACCCGCACCACATCGTGGAGGCGCAGTTCAAGGCGCTGGCCCGTGCCCTGCGGTTCGCGATCGAGCCCGACCCGCGCATCGAGGGCGTGGTGCCCTCCACGAAGGGCGCCCTGTGAGCGATCCCGTCGTGGCGGTGCTCGACTACGGGTCGGGCAACCTCCATTCGGTGACGCGGGCGCTGGCCGCGGTGGGCGCCCACGTCGTCCTGACCTCCGATGCCGCTGCCTGCCTCGCGGCGGAAGGGCTGATCGTGCCCGGGGTGGGCGCCTTCGCGGCGTGTGTCGCGGGCCTGGCAGCGGTGGGCGGCTCGGAGCTGATCCGGGAGCGACTGGCGTCCGGGCGTCCTGTGCTCGGCATCTGCGTGGGTCACCAGGTGATGTTCGACGCCGGCGTGGAGCACGGGACGACGGCGGCTGGCGTGGGTGTCCTGCCCGGCGTCGTCGAGCGGCTGCACGCGCCGCGTCTGCCACACATGGGCTGGAACACCGTCGACCCCGCCGCGGGCTCGCGGCTGTTCGCCGGGGTGGAGTCGGAGCGGTTCTACTTCGTGCACAGCTACGGGGTGCGCGGGGCGGACTGGCCGGCCGACGCCCGGGTCACCTGGACCGAGCACGGCGGGGACCGCTTTGTCGCGGCCGTCGAGCACGGCGCGCTGAGCGTCACCCAGTTCCACCCGGAGAAGTCCGGGCCCGCAGGCGCGCACCTGCTGCGCAACTGGCTGGCGGAGCTGGGCTCCACCCGTCACCCTCTCTGAACGACCCAGCGTGGCGTCGCAGCGTCGAGGACCAGGGGCGCCATGACAGGGCAGCGGGGCAGCGGGGCAGCGGGGCAGCAGCGATGACGGCCGACGCGACTCCGACGGCGAAGCGCGCCAGGAGATGCGCGGCGAGCTCACGACGACGGGGGGACACGTCGGACGGGTACCCTGCCAGTCGTGACTGCTGCCCTGACGCTCCTGCCCGCCGTCGACGTCCAGGGCGGCCAGGCCGTCCAGTTGACCCAGGGCATCGCCGGCTCGGAGAAGACGTTCGGCGATCCGCTGGCCGCCGCGCGGCGCTGGCAGGACGCCGGGGCGTCCTGGCTGCACCTGGTCGACCTCGACGCGGCCTTCGGACGCGGCTCCAACGCCGAGGTGATCGCCGAGATCACCGGCGCGATGGAGTTGAACGTCGAGCTGTCCGGGGGCATCCGCGACGACGCCTCCTTGGAGCGCGCCCTGGCCACCGGGTGCCGCCGCGTCAACATCGGCACCGCGGCGCTGGAGAATCCCGCGTGGTGCGAGCGCATCATCGGCGAGCACGGCGACCGCATCGGTATCGCCATCGACGTGCGCGGCACGCGACTCGCCGCGCGCGGCTGGGTGCGCGAGGGCGGCGACTGGGCCGAGGCCGTCGACCGCCTGTCGGCCGCCGGCTGCGCGACGTTCGTGGTGACCGATGTGGCCTCCGACGGCATGCTGACCGGGCCGAACCTCGCCCTGCTGCGCGAGGTGGCGTCCCGCACGGACGCCGAGGTCATCGCGTCCGGCGGCATCGCCAGCCTCGCCGACCTCACCGCCCTGCGCGGACTGGTGCCCCAGGGCATCACCGGCGCGATCATCGGGACCGCCCTCTACGTCGGCAACTTCACGCTGGCCGACGCGCTGGACGCCGCGGGTCGCTGAGGCTGCCCGAGTCTGGAACCACTTCGCTCCTCTCCCACAGCTGTGCTCCTCCTGCAGGGGGAGCACAGTCGTGGGAGAGGAGCGAAGTGTCCAGGGCGGAGAGCGCAGCTGGGTGAGAGGAGCGCCGCTGGGTGAGAGGAGCGCAGCTGGGTGAGAGGAGCGCAGCTGGGTGAGAGGAGCGAAGTGCGGGGCCTGGGAAAAAGGAGCGAAGCCGCACGCTGGGACCCCAGGTGCTGCCAGCGGCGTCCCCGGTGTCGACACTCAACCTTCTGACGTCAGAGCCGGTGTGTGAACCCTAGTTGGCGTGAGAAGGTTTAGTGTCGGGCG
>JAKDIK010000187.1 GCA_030450535.1 Propionibacteriaceae bacterium | reverse complement strand
GCCCCAATTTGGGGGGGGGACACGGGTTGGGCCGGCCCCCCCCGCGTCGCTCACCCCACCCCGGGCCCCCCCGGTCTTGCCCCTCGCGGGGGAGGGCCGGCGGTTCGTCGTCAGCGTCAGTTGCGCAGTGTCAGTTGCGCAGCGTCAGTTGCGCAGCGCGACCAGCAACCCGTCGCCGACGGGCAGCAGGACGGGGGTGAACTCCTCCATCTCCTGCGTGGCGGTCAGCGCCTCGCGGATGATGACGGTCTCGTCGTCCTCGTTGGACGGGTCGGCCACGGCCCCGCCGGCGAGCGCGTGGTTGACGATGAGCAGGCCGCCGGCCCGCAGCAGGCGGGCGGCCTGCTCGACGTACTCCACGTACTCCAGCGGATCGCCGTCGACGAGCACGAGGTCATAGGCGTTGTCGCTCAGCTTGGGCAGCACGGCGAGTCCCGCCCCGGCGATCAGGCGGGCGCGGCGGGTCGGGACGCCCGCGGCGACGAGGACCTTGCGGGCCGCCGCCTGGTGCTCGGGCTCGAGATCGATGCTGGTGAGGACGCCGTCCGGGGCCATGCCCGCGAGCAGCGCGACACTGGACGCTCCCGCGCCCGTCCCGATCTCCACGGCGGTCCGGGCGCCGATCATGCGGGCCAGCAGGCTGAGCAGCGCGGCGGTGCCGGGCGTGACCGCGGGCAGGCCGAGCGCGCGGGCGGCGTCCCGAGCGGCGCCGACGTGCTCGGGCTCGGCACCGAAGGCGTCCGCATGGACGAGAGAGGCGACCTGCGAGGTCGCGGGCGTGGGGTTGGCGGCAGCGTTCACGGTCACAGCCTAGGACACGATGCCCCTAGACTGGCGCCATGGCCCAACCCTTCGGACGGCTCGTGACCGCGATGGTCACGCCGTTTGGCCCCGACGGATCCCTCGATCTCGACGAGGCGCGGCGGCTGGCGGCGTACCTGGTCGACGAGCAGAACAACGACGCGCTGGTGATCAACGGCACGACGGGGGAGTCCCCGACGACCACCGACGCGGAGAAACTCGCGTTGCTGCAGGCCGTCAAGGCCGAGGTGGGGGACCGGGCGCGCATCATCGCCGGCGTCGGCACGAACGAGACCGCGGCCACGGTCGCGCGCTGCCGCGACGCCGCCGAAGCGGAGGTGGACGGCGTCCTCGTCGTCACCCCGTACTACAGCAAGCCACCCGCCGACGCCGTGCTGGAGCACTTCCTCATCGTCGCGGACGCCACCGAGCTGCCGGTCATGCTGTACGACATCCCGGGCCGCAGCGGCATCCCGATCACCGAGAGCACCCTCATCGAGCTCGCGCGGCACCCACGCATCGTGGCCGTGAAGGACGCCAAGGGCGATCTCGTGAGCTCGGCCAAGGTGATGGCCGCCACGGGTCTGGCCTACTACTGCGGCGATGACGCGCTGACGCTGCCGCTGATGAGTGTCGGGGCCGTGGGCCTGGTCGGCACCTCGACCCATTTCACCGGCGCGCTCACCAAGGAGTGGATGGATCTGCTCGCCGAGGGTGCCGGCGAGGAGGCCCTGGAGCTCTACCGCCGGCTGCTGCCCGTCTACACCGGGGTGTTCGCGACGCAGGGCTGCATGCTCGTCAAGGCGGGGCTCGCCGCCCGCGGCTTCCATCCCGCGGTGCTGCGGCGTCCCCTGAAGCCGGCCAGCCCCCAGCAGGCGAAGGCGTTCTCGCAGACCCTCGCCTCCGCCGGCCTCTGACGCGGGCTGGGCGCGCGTGTTCGACTTCAACCTGCCGGAGATCACCCTCCTGGTCATGCTGGCCATCATCATCTTCGGACCGGAGAAACTGCCCGACCTGGCCCGCAAGGCCGCCCGGATCGTCGCCTACCTGCGCGCGGTCGGCAACGACGCCCGCGGCCAACTGCGCAAGGAACTCGGCCCGGAGTGGGACAAGATCGACTTCGCCGACCTCAACCCGAAAACCTTCGTGCAGCGGCACCTGCTCTCCGGCGACGAGATCGAGGATCTGCGCTCGATCCGCTCGGACGCCATCGAGGCGGGGACGCTCGTGAAGGACGCGGCCAACGACGTCAAGGGCGCCGGCCGCGGGGCGACCGCGGTGGGGGCATCCGTCCCCGACGACCACGGGGGCTCAGATCCGGTCATCGCCGGGACCCGGCAGGTGGCCTTTGATCCCGAGGCCACCTGAGGCGGTAACCTGCGAGCGTGACTGGATCCCCGACCTCGATCTTCGTGTCGCGCATCAAGGGCCTCCCGATGCTGGACGCCAGCGGCGACCAGGTCGGCAAGGTCCGTGACATCGTCGTCCAGAACCGGACGAACGCCCGCCCTCCGCGCGTGAAGGGGCTTGTCGTCGAGCTGTTGCGGCTGCGGCGCGTGTTCCTGCCCATGGAACGCGTCCATTCGGTGGACGCCCAGCAGATCATCATCTCGGGCGTCGTGAACACCGTCGCCTTCCAGCGGCGTGAGGCCGAGCGGCTCGTGTTCGCCGACCTGTTCGACAAGTCCGTGACGCGGCCGGGGGCCCCGCAGGCGTCCATCTTCGACATCGCGATCGAACGGACGCGGACGCGCGCCTGGGAGGTGTCCGAGGTGGCGTTGCGCGAGAACACGAGCCGCTCGCCCTTCTCGCGCGGGCACGTCGTGGTCGTGGACTGGAACGAGGTGCCGGACTTCTTCGTCGAGACCGCGCGCGGCACCGATCAGGTGGTGGCCGAATTCGCCGAGATGAAGCCGGCCGACGTGGCGCGCGAGCTGCACGAGATGAGCCCGGCGCGGCGCGCGGAGGTCGTCGAGGCGCTCGATGACGACATGCTGGCCGAGGCGCTGGAGGAGCTGCCGGAGTCCGAGCAGGTGCAGGTCATCCAGAACCTCGACACCGAGCGGGCCGCCGACATCCTGGAGGAGATGGATCCCGACGACGCCGCCGACCTCATCGCCGAGCTGACTCCTGAGCTGGCCGAGACGATCCTGCAGCGGATGGAGCCGGAGGACGCCGAGGACGTCCGCGCGCTGCTGAACTACTCACCGGCCACCGCCGGCGGCCTCATGACGCCCGAGCCCGTCGTCGTCGGGACGGACGCCACCGTGGCCGAATGCCTGGCGCTGCTGCGCAACGAGGAGATCACACCGGCGCTCGCGGCGCTGGCGTTCGTGTGCCGGGCGCCGCTGGAGCCGCCGACCGGCCGCTACGTGGGCGCCGTCCACATCCAAAAGCTGCTGCGGGAGCCGCCGTCGCTGCTGGCCGCGTCCCTCATCGATTCGGGGATCTCGCCGCTGCGGCCGGACGCCGACGTGGCGCTGGTCAGCCGCTATTTCGCCACCTACGACCTCGTGTGCGCACCGGTGGTCGATGAGGAGAACCGGCTGCTGGGCGCGGTCACCGTCGACGACGTGCTCGACCACATCCTCCCCGACGACTGGCGGGGCCTGCAGCTCGCGGAAGGAGTGACCCATGGCGTCGCCGGCTGATCGCCTCAACACCCCGGGCCGTCGCACCACGTGGCTCCCGCGGATCAAGCTCCCCGAGGACGCCTTCGGCGCCTTCGCCGAGAGCTTCGCCCGCTTCATGGGCACGGCGAACTTCCTGTTCTGGATGACGGTGTTCATCATCGCGTGGATCGTCGTCAACAACATCGTCCCGGGGGTGTTCGGTGACCCGTTCCCCTACATCTTTCTCACTCTGATGCTGTCGCTGCAGGCGTCGTATGCGGCCCCGCTGATCCTGTTGGCGCAGAACCGGCAGGAGGCGCGGGACCGCGTGAGCCTCGAGCACGACCGCGACGTGGCCAACCAGAGCCGCGCGGACATGGACTTCCTCGCGCGCGAGATCGCCGCCCTGCGGATGCGCATCAACGAGATGCCCACACGCGACTTCCTGCGCTCGGAGCTGCGCGACCTGCTGGAGGAGCTCGGCGCCGGCGACGAGGACGAGCCCGACAAGGCGAAGGAGCGTGCCCGCGGCGACGGCGATCGGCGCCGCTGAGGGCCGGGGTCGGTGGGCGTCGGAGCGTTCGGGGGACGTCCGGAGGCTCGGTAAGGTGGCACCCATGTCTGCTGACAGCCTCACCCAAGCCGTCTGGGACGTCCTCGCGACGGTCGACGATCCCGAGATCCACAAGCCGATCACCGAGCTCGACATGGTCGAGAAGGTGGAGGTGAACGAGGACGGTCACGCGTCCGTGCGGGTGCTGCTGACCATCGCGGGCTGCCCGATGCGCGGCACGATCGAGCACGACGTCCACGCGGCGCTGCAGTCGGTGGACGGGCTGACCGGCCTCGATCTCGACTTCGGCGTCATGTCCGATGAGCAGCGCGCCGAGCTGAAGACCAAGCTGCGCGGCGGCGTCCGCGAACGGGAGATCCCCTTCGCGAAGGACGACAGCCTCACCCAGGTGATCCTCGTGGCGTCCGGCAAGGGCGGGGTCGGCAAATCGTCGGTGACGGTGAACCTCGCCAAGGCGCTCGAGGCGCGCGGGCGCACCGTCGGCGTCCTGGACGCCGACATCTACGGTCACTCGATTCCACCGATGCTGGGCATCGCGGACGCCGAGGTCACCGGCCTCGACGACATGATCCTGCCCGTGCCCGTCGAGGGGCTGCGGGTGATCAGCATCGGCATGCTCAAGCAGAGCCGCGACCAGGTGATCGCGTGGCGCGGGCCGATCCTCGACCGGGCGCTGCAGCAGTTCCTGGCCGACGTGTACTGGGGCGACCTCGACTTCCTGCTCGTCGACCTGCCGCCCGGCACGGGAGACGTGGCCATGAGCCTCGGCGCAAAGCTGCCGAACGCCGAGGTCATCGTCGTCACCACCCCGCAGCAGGCCGCCGCCGAGGTGGCCGAGCGGGCCGGCACGATGGCGTCCATGGTCGACCAGCGGGTGCTCGGCGTCGTGGAGAACATGGCCTACCTGGCGGCCGAGTGCCCGCACTGCGGGCAGACGCACCGGGTGGATCTGTTCGGCTCCGGCGGTGGCGAGCGCGTGGCCGAGACCCTCAGCCTGCGGCTCGGCTACCCGGTGCCGCTGCTCGCCCAGGTGCCGATCGACGCGGCCATGAGCGATTCCGGTGACGCCGGCGTGCCGCTCGTCGCGACGGACGCCGACCGTCCCGCCGCCCGCGCCCTGGATGCGCTCGCCGAGCAGCTCGCCACGCGCAAGCGCGGGCTGGCCGGGCGCAAGCTCAACCTGCACGTGGGCTGATCACGCCCGGCGGGGAGGATGCCTCAGTCGATCGTGAAGATGATCGGTGTGGGGAGCTCGACGGTCCTGGAGACCGTGCAGTCGCGTTCGGCCGACGCCCTGACCGCCGGGGCGATGCGGGCGCGGGCCTGATCGCCGGCCTCGCCGGCAGGGAAGCGCACCGCGAAGACGACCTCGACGTCTTCGAGGTGGTTGCCGCCCTCGCGGACCTTGCGTCCGGACGCCGTCACGTCGAAGCCCTCCGGCTCGGCGCGGCGCGAGGTCATGAGGTCGACGTCCACGGCCGAGCAGCCGGCGATCGCGGCGAGCAGCAGCTCGACGGGGGAGAAGCCGTCCTCGCCCCCGATGGGCAGCCGGGCGCCGGCGGCGTTGGTCGCCTCGTAGGACGACGGGCCCCGGCGGGTCAGGTGGACGCTGATGGGCGGCGTGGGTTCCATGGGTCCATCCTGCCCGGGTGGGTCTCGGGCGGCACGCCTTCCGTCCACGCCCGCACGGCGTGGTGGCCGTGCTGATCACGCGCCGTTAGGGTGCTGGACGTGGAGGACGCGACCCGAGCCAGGATCA
>JAKDIK010000026.1 GCA_030450535.1 Propionibacteriaceae bacterium | reverse complement strand
GAGCCCCGAGCAGCGCCGCGCCCTCGAGAACGTGGTCCTGGCCGAGCCCGTGATCGCACGGGTCGCCGCGGCCTTCGCGGACGCCGGCCACGACCTCCATCTCGTCGGCGGCCCGATCCGCGACGCCCTCATGGGTCGCGGCGTCCACGACCTCGACTTCACCACCGGCGCACGTCCGGACGAGATCGAGCGCATCCTGCGCACGCTCACGCGCGCCACCTGGGATATCGGTCGCGACTTCGGCACCATCGGGGCGGCGTTCCCCGGCGGCGGCCGGACCGGGCCGGACGCCGGGATCGACGAGGCGCGGCAGGAGGGGGCGAGCGACCGGGGGGACGCCGTCGACGGCGACGTGATCGTCGAGGTGACGACCTACCGCGCCGACTCCTACGAACCTGCCTCGCGCAAGCCCACGGTCGCGTTCGGGGACGACCTCGACGGTGACCTCGGCCGCCGCGATTTCACCGTCAATGCGATGGCGCTGTCGGTGGTCACCGGAGCGTTCGCCGACCCGCACGGCGGCCTGGGAGATCTGGCCGCGGGCGTCCTGCGCACCCCGTCCACGCCGGAGGTGTCGTTCAGCGACGATCCGTTGCGCATGATGCGCGCGGCGCGGTTCGTGTCGCAGCTGGGCTTCGAGCCGGCCCCTGACGTGGTGGCGGCGATGTCCGGCATGGCCGAGCGCATCGGGATCATCTCGGCCGAGCGGGTGCGCGACGAATTGACCCGGCTGCTGTTGTCGCCTGCCCCGCGGCCGGGCCTCGACCTTCTCGTCACCACGGGGCTGGCGGCCCTCGTGATTCCCGAGGTCGCGGCCCTGGAGCGCGAGGTCGACGAGCACAATCGTCACAAGGACATCTACCAACACACGCTGACGGTGCTGGAGCAGTCGATCGACCTGGAGCGGGCGCGCGGACACGCGCCGGATCTCATCGGACGCCTCGCCGCGCTGCTCCACGACATCGGCAAACCCGCCACCAAGCGCTTCGAGGGGGGCGGCAAGGTGTCGTTCCACCACCACGACGTGCTGGGCGCCAAGCTGACGAAGAAGCGCCTCACCGAGCTGCGGTTCAGCACCGAGCAGGTGAAGGCGGTCGCGCGGCTGGTGGAGTTGCACCTGCGCTTCCACGGCTACGCGGACGCCGATTGGACCGACTCGGCGGTGCGCCGCTACGTCCGGGATGCGGGCGATCAGCTCGAGCGCCTCCACATCCTGACCCGCGCGGACTGCACGACGCGCAACGCGCGCAAGGCCAACCGGCTGGCCACGGCCTACGAGCAGCTGGAATTCCGCATCGACGAACTCGCCGCGGCCGAGGAGCTGGACGCCCTGCGACCCGATCTGGACGGCACCCAGATCATGGCGACCCTCGGCATCGCGCCCGGACCGACCGTGGGGCGGGCGTACAAGTTCCTGCTCGACCAGCGGCTTGAACACGGCCCACTGGGCGAGGACCGCGCCCGGGAGGCCCTGCTCGGCTGGTGGGCCGACCAGCAGCGGCCGGAGTAGGCCGCACCACCGTGGGCAAGGTGGCGGCACGGCCGTCGGCGTCACCGGTGGTGCTCGTGGTCGCCGCGATCCTGGCGGTGCAGGTGGGCTCCTCGGTGGCGAAGGACCTGTACTCCGCTGCGACCCCACTGACCGTGACGTGGCTGCGGGCGCTGGCGGCGGCGGTGCTCCTCGGGGTGGTGGCGCGGCCCCAACTGCGGGGGCGCTCGGCGTCCGACTGGCGCTGGGTGGTGCTGTACGGGCTGGTGCTGTCGGCGATGAACCTGTCGTTCTACCTGGCCATCGCGAGGATTCCGATCGGGATGGCGGTGACGCTGGAGTTCCTAGGTCCGCTGGGGGTGTCGGTCGCGACGTCGCGGCGCGCCCGCGATCTCGTGTGGGTCGGCCTCGCGGGGGTGGGCGTGGCCCTGTTGGGGTTCGCGCCCGGTGCGCTCGACCCGGTCGGGGTGGCCCTGGCCCTGCTGGCGGCTGCTTTCTGGGCGGCCTACATCCTGCTCGCCCGCCCCGTGGGTCGCGCATGGTCGGGCGTCACCGGAGTGTCCGTGGCCTTCTGGGTCGGGCTGACAGCGATGACGATCCCGGTGGCCGCTCTCGGCGCGTGGCCGGCGGCCGCGCCGGGGGTCTGGGCGCCTGCCATCTGGGGCCAGGGGCTGCTGGTCGGGCTGCTCGCGTCCGCCATTCCGTACGGGTTGGAGATGGCCGCACTGCGCCGCATCGAGCCGCGTGTGTTCGGCATCCTCATGAGCCTGGAGCCCGCAGCCGCGGCGCTCGCGGCACTGGCGCTGCTGGGGGAGCAGCTCCGCGGCGTCGAGATCGCCGCCATGGCATGCGTCATGGTCGCGTCCATCGGGGTCGTGCGCTCGGCGCGTCCCGGGGTGCAGGATGGCCGGCCGGCATGACGCGCTGACATCCCCGACGTGGGTCGGCATAACGTTCGGCCAGTTGTCGTCCCGGCCCATTGCTGGGCCGCGCAGCGTGTGATTCGCTCGAAACGCAGTACGTCGGAGGACACCCTTGCGGGCCTCGGACAGGGAACCCACGAACACCCCGCTGCGGGTGCCCATCAACGGGCCGTTTGGCCGTCCGGCAAGGAGAAACAAGAAATGACACACCAGATCGAGGCTGAGGCACCCGCCGCCCAGCGGAACGCCATGGCCCCACTCATCGCGGCGCACGAGGTGCGCAAGTCCTACCAGGTCGACCGGGGGCAGGTGGAGATCCTGCACGGGGTGAGTTTGAGCGTCCACGAGCAGGAAATGGTGGCCGTAATGGGGCCGTCCGGCTCCGGCAAGTCGACCCTGTTGTACTGTCTGGCCGGGCTGGAGGCCCCCACCCAGGGCACCATCGCGCTGGCGGGCATGCCGCTGGATCGGCTTTCCCGGGCGGACCTGGCGAAGATGCGGCGGTCGCAAGTGGGATTCGTGTTCCAGTCCTACAACCTGATCCCGACGTTGACGGCCACGGAGAATGTGGCGCTGCCGTACACGCTCGACAAGGTGGTGCCGCCGCGCGAACTGGTGGCGTCCACGATGGCCACGGTGGGTCTCACCGAGCGCGCCGACGCCCGTCCGCCCTCGATGTCGGGTGGTGAGCAGCAGCGTGTGGCCTTGGCGCGGGTGCTGGCGCAGCGGCCGGAAGTGATCTTCGCCGATGAACCGACCGGTGCACTGGACACGCGGACGGGGGAGCTCGTGCTGGCGGAGCTGGTCAGGATCGCGCACACACCGGGTCGGTGCGTGCTCGTGGTGACGCACGACCCGAAGGTGGCGGCAAGCTGCGACCGGATCCTGTTCATGCGGGACGGTCTGTTGGTGCGCGAGTTGCGCGAGTCGTCGGTCGAGACCGTGGCCTCCACGCTGGCAGGTCTGAGCAGTCAGGAGGCCTGAGCCATGCACAGGATCTACCTCGCGGAGCTGCGCGACTCGTGGCCGGCCTGGCTCGGCGTCTGTCTTGCGTTCGTCATCACGAACCTGTCGTTCGTGAACTCCGCTCTCGTGCTCCGGTCCGGATGGGCCGCCGTCGAGGCGGGAACGCTGGACATGATGAGCAGTGCCGAGTTCACGCTCACCCCGGTCTCGAACTTCGTGTTCTCAGGCATCGTCGGCCTCACGGTCATCGCGACCAGCACGTCGATGGTGGTCGATTCACGCCGGGGTGGTCTCGCCCGTCTGGGGGTGGCGGGTGCCGCGCCCACGCAGATCGTCCGCTCCATCATGACGCAGCTCGTGGCGGTGTCCCTGCTGAGCGCTATGGTGGCCAACATCGTTGGCCTGACCACGCTCGACCCGTTCCTGCACTTCCTCACGGTGGGCATCGACTCCGGCGAGGTGATCCAGCAGCCTGCGCCGGTCTACGACATCGGTGCGATGTTGCTCGCCAACGCTGTCTGCGTCGGCGTGGCCCTGCTGGGCGGATACGGCCAGGCTCGTCGTGCGGCGGCCATCCCGCCGGTCGAGGCGCTGCGTCAGGCAGCCGCCCCCCCGGGCGAGCGCATGACGGTCCTGCGCTGGATCTGCGCGGTGCTGAGTGTCCTGCTTCTGATCGGGTTGTTCGCCGCGATCGGCGTCATGATGCAGTTCCGCAGCAGCGAGACGGTGAGCACCCTGATGCAGATGGGTCTGGCGGCGCTGTTGGTCTTCACGGTCCTCGTGGCCGCCGTGGCTCCCCTCCTCATCAGTCCCCTCGCGCGCGGCTGGACAGCACTCGTTCCCCTCAAGAGCCCGACCTGGCAGCTCGCACGGAAGAACATCTACGTACGAGGATCCCGATTCTCGCGCTCGGTGGTTCCGATCGTGTTCACGATTGCCCTGATGTTGGGGTTGTTGAGCCTCGGACCGACCATCTACGCGACATCGGCGGCAAGCGGTTTCGAAGGTGGACCGATCACCTTGGACAAGGCGGGGATGGGCGCCTTCTTGTCCCTCCTCGGCCCCGCGCTTGCCATCGCGCTGGCCGGCGGTGTGGGCAACCTGTTCATGATGAGCAAGCAGCGGGACGCGGAGCTTGCCCTGTTCGGCATCACCGGTGCCACACCAGCCCAACGGCGACTCCTGCCTGTCCTGGAGGCCATCATCCTCACCGTGACGGCCGCCATTCCTGGAATCCTCGCCCTCATCGTGATGTTGACCTACTTGTACATCTCCTTCTCGGGGGCGGGTCTCGTCGCCGTGCTCTCGGTTCCCGTGACCGCCTGGGTCGTTTCCGTGGGAGCCACTGGTCTGATCATGGTCGCCGCGACATTCCTCCCGACACTGTCGGCGCTGCGCCTGCCGGAGCCGCGCGTGGTGGCCCGCCTCGCGGCGGAGTGAGTGCCGATCATCCCCGCACCCCAACACCTGCCCCAAGCCCACCACGTGAAACCGCCGCCACCCGTCTCGGACGGGTGGCGGCGGTGGGCCGGGGGTCAGATGACCGGTTGGGTGTGCCAGATGCGCTTGATGTAGTCGCGCATCGAGCGGTCCGAGCTGAAGTAGCCGGTCCGGGCCACGTTCAACACGGCCGAGCGGGTCCAGGCCGCCTCATCCGCATACTTCGCCTCGACCCGGGCCTGGGCGTCCACGTAGGCCTGGAAGTCGGCCAGCGCCATGAATCGGTCGCTGTGCACCAGGTTGCTCATCACCGAATCGAACATGTGACGATCGCCGTTCGAGAAGTGACCCGACCAGATCAGGTCGACCGCCGCCTTCAGCTGGGGGTTGTCCCGGTAGTGGGCACCGGGGTCGTAGCCCTTCGCGCCCAGCTCGGCAACCTCCGGTTCCGTCATGCCGAACAGGAAGAAGTGCTTGTCGCCCACGAGCTCGCGGATCTCGACGTTCGCGCCGTCGTCCGTGCCGATGGTCAGTGCGCCGTTGAGGGCGAACTTCATGTTGCCGGTGCCGGACGCCTCCATACCCGCGAGCGAGATCTGCTCGGACAGGTCGGCCGCGGGGATCAGCTTCTCGGCCAGGGTCACGTTGTAGTTCGCCGGGAACGCGATCTTCAGGCGTCCCTCCATGATCGGGTCGTCGTTGACGACCCGGGCCACGGCGTTGATGAGGTGGATCGTGTCCTTCGCCATCCGGTAGCCGGGGGCGGCCTTGGCTCCGAACACGACCGTGCGGGGCGTGACGTCCGCGGCCTTGAGGCTGCCCGAGCGCACCTGCTCGTACAGGGACACGATGTGCAGCAGCTTGAGCGACTGCCGCTTGTACTCGTGGAGGCGCTTCACCATGACGTCGAGCAGGTGACCCTCGGGCAGCTCGATGCCGTCCCGGCTGACGAGCAGGTTCGTCAGGCGCTTCTTGTTCCACGCCTTGGCCTGGCGGAACTGCTCGCGGAAGTCCTCGTCCTCGGCGTAGGGCTCGAGCTCCTTCAGGCGCTCCAAGTCGGTCACCCAACCGGAACCGATGGCGTCCGTGATGAGTTCGGACAGCTTCGGGTTGGCCATCCGGACGAACCTACGCGGCGTGACGCCGTTGGTGACGTTGGTGAACTTGTCGGGCCACAGCTCCGAGAAGTCAGGCAGCACCTTGTCCCGCAGCAGCTGGCTGTGCAGGGCGGCGACGCCGTTCACCTTGGTGCCGGCGACCGTCGCGAGGTAGGCCATGCGGACGCCACGCTCGGGGTACTCCGAGATGATCGACATGCGCCGCGCGCGCAACTCGTCGCCGGGGAACGCCTCGCGCACCTCGGCAAGGAATTCGTCGTTGATCTGGTAGATGATCTCCAGGTGGCGGGGCAGCAGCTTGCCGAGCAGCTCGGTCGACCACACCTCCAGCGCCTCCGGAAGCAGGGTGTGGCACGTGTACGCGAAGCAGGACTTCGTGACCTCCCAGGCTTCGTCCCAGGCGAAATCCTTCTCGTCGACGAGGATGCGCATGAGCTCCGGCACCGCGATCACCGGGTGGGTGTCGTTGAGCTGGAAGGCGATCCGATCGGCGAGGTGATGGAGGTCGAAGCCCTCCTCCAACTCGTTGTTGATGAAGTCGCGCAGCGAGCAGGCGACGAAGAAGTACTGCTGCTGCAGGCGCAGTTCCTTGCCCTGGGGCGTGGAGTCCTCGGGATAGAGCACCTTCGAGATGTTCTCTGCGAACGTCTGGGCGCGCACGGCCTGGGCGTAGTCGCCGGCGTTGAAGATCTGCAGGTCGAACGCCTGGGTGGCCTGGGCGCTCCACAGGCGCAGCGTGTTGACGCGACCGTTGAGGTAGCCCGGCACCATGTAGTTGTAGGGCACGCCGAGCACGTTCCAGTCGGGAATCCAGCGGGTGCGCTCGCTGCCGTCCTCGGCGGTGTACTTCTCGGTGGTGCCGCCGAAGTGCACGCGCACGGACGCCTCGGGGTGCGGGAACTCCCACGGCGAGCCCAGCGCCAGCCACGAGTCGGGCTGCTCGACCTGGCGGCCGTCCACGAAGGTCTGACGGAAGATGCCGTACTCGTAGCGGATGCCGTAGCCGATGCACGGCACGTTCATGGTGGCCAGCGAATCGATGAAGCAGGCGGCGAGGCGTCCGAGGCCACCATTGCCGAGGCCGGGCTCCACCTCCTGACTGCGCAGGGTGGCGAGGTCGATCCCGCACAGCTCCAGGCCGCGCTGCGCGATCTCGGCGAGGTCGGTGGCGAGCAGTGCGTTGCCGAGCTGTCGTCCGAGGAGGTACTCGGCCGACAGGTATCCGACGGTCTTTGGCTTCTCCTCGCGGGCTTTGCGGCCGGTCTCCAGCCAGCGAGCCATGAGGTAGTTCTTCACGGTGCTGGCGAGCGCGAGGTACTGGTCGTTGATCGACGAGCGGGACAGCGCGACGCCCTGGTTGGTGTTCAGCTCGTGCAGGAACTCCTTGACGAAGCCGTCCACCGAGAACGGCGGCGCCCCGACGGGGGCGGTGGCCAACGGGTGGGTCGGGCTGCTCGTCGGGCCGAACACCCGGTGATCGGTCGAGGGGGACTCGTCCGCGGGCAGGGTTGCGCCGGTCGTGCTGCTCTGGTCTGGCATACCCCCAGCCTACGAGCCTGACGTTCCGGCGTGGCGCCCTGACCCCAGTGTGGACGCCTTGACTGCTGTGGGTTTCCGTTTGTTTCCCCCGGAAGGCGGTTACCCGGGCCGGTCACCGGCGCTTCGACGCCAAATCGTGATCCGGACGAAACCCCAGCGTGCCGGCCACGGCGCTAGGTTGCTCTCCGTCCCTTTTTCCTGACCACGAGGTTGAACATGAGCTCGATCCACCGCCGTACTCTGCTCGGCGTCAGCGCCGTCGCCGTCGCGGGAACCCTCGCCGGTTGCGCCGAGAGCCAGCGCACGACCACCGCGCCGGGCGGCACCGCAACCTCCGGCACTGCCGGAGCCGAGGCGTCCGCCGTCGACACCTTCATCTTCGCCGGGTCGTCGGATCCGGTCATGCTCGACCCCGCCATGGCGTCGGACGGCGAGACGTTCCGCATCGCCCGGCAGATCTACGAGGGCCTGGTCACCGTTGAGCCCGGCACCACCGACCTCGCGCCCCTGCTGGCCACCGAATGGTCGAGCTCGGACGACGGCCTCTCCCACACGTTCACGCTCAAGGAGGGGGTCACCTTCCACGACGGCACGCCGTTCAACGCGGCCGCCGTCGAGACCAACTTCGAGCGCTGGGCGAACTGGACCGGCATCAACCAGAACGAGAACATCACCTATTACTACGGCAAGTTGTTCCACGGCTACCGCAACCCCGAGGACGGCAACGCCCCCGGCATCTACGACCGTTGCGAGACCAACGGCGACCACGAGGTGACCATCCACCTCAACGCGCCGTTCGCGTCCTTCGTCGACGCGATGACGCTGCCAGCCTTCTCGATGCAGTCGCCGTCCGCCATGGCGCAGTACAACGCCGACAACACCGAGGGCACCGTCGACGACCCGCGCTTCTCCGAGTACGCGACGGCGCACCCGACCGGCACCGGGCCGTTCACGTTCGTGAGCTGGGATCGCGGCCAGCAGGTCGTCCTCGAGCGGTACGAGGACTACCACGGCGAGAAGGCGCGCATTCGGCGCGCGATCGTCCGCATCATCTCCGACGCCCGCGCCCGCACCCAGGAGCTCCAGGCCGGCAACATCCACGGCTACGACCTCGTCGCGCCCGCCGACATCCAGGTGTTGAAGGACGCCGGCTTCCAGGTGCCCAACCGGCCGGCCTTCAACATCCTCTACCTCGGCATCAACCAGAACGTGAACCCGGCGCTGCAGGACGTCCGCGTCCGGCAGGCGCTCAACCACGCCATCGACAAGGACGCGGTGATCAGCCAGTCGCTGCCCGAGGGGTCGATCCCGGCGATCGAGTACATGCCCGACACGGTGAACGGCTACAACCCGGACGTGACGCGGTTCGACTACGACCCCGACCGGGCGCGCGCGCTGCTCGCCGAGGCCGGCCAGTCGAACCTGACGCTGCGGTTCGCCTACCCGACCGGCGTCTCGCGGCCGTACATGCCGACGCCGGAGGACACGTTCGTCGCCATCCGCGCCCAGTTCGAGGCCGTGGGCATCACGGTCGAGCCCGTCACCGCCCGGTGGAGTCCCGACTACCTCGACATGGTGCAGGGCGACGCCGGGATCGACTCCCGCGACGTGCACTTCCTCGGCTGGACGGGCGACTACAACGATCCCGACAACTTCGTCGGGGTCTTCTTCGGCGCCCAGAGCAACGAGTGGGGTTTCGACAACCCCGAGATCTTCACCGCGCTCACGCAGGCCCGCCAGTTGGCGACGGCCTCCGAGCAGGAGACCCGCTACGCCGAGATCAACGAGATGATCGCCGAGTTCGTCCCCGGCGTCCCGATCGCGCACCCGGCGCCGTCGCTGGCACTGGCGGCGTCCGTGTCGGGCTACCGGCCGAGCCCGGTGCAGGACGAGGTGTGGAACACGATCACGATCTCCGAGTGATCCGGCCGCCGGCCCCATGCTCCGATTCGTCATCCGGCGGCTGCTGCTGCTCGTTCCGGTGCTGTTCGGGCTGAGCGTGCTGCTGTTCGCCTGGCTCCGGGCGCTGCCGGGCGACCCGGCGCGGGCCCTGCTCGGCGACCGTGCGACGCCGCAGGGCATCGCGCGGTTGAACGCCCAGTACGGCTTCGACCAGCCGCTGGTCGTCCAGTACTTCACGTACATGGGTCAGCTGCTGCGCGGGAACTTCGGCAATTCGCCGCGCACCGGCCAGCCGGTGCTGGCGACCTTCGTCGAACGCTTCCCCGCCACGGTGGAGCTCTCGGTCGCGGCCATGGCCTTCGCGGTCGTCGTCGGCATTCCGCTCGGCTACTTCGCGGCCAGGCGGGCCGGCGGCGTCCTCGATCTCGTGGCGGTGGGCAGCTCGCTGGCGGGCGTCGTCATTCCGGTGTTCGTGCTCGCCTATCTGCTCAAGGCCATCTTCGCGATCGGCATGCCGGGCCTCGACTTCCTGGCCTTCCTGCCTCCCTCGGGGCGACAATCGGTGACGATCGACGCCACGCACATCACCAACTTCTATGTGCTGGACGGCCTCATGACCCGGGAGTGGGACGCGGCGTGGGACGCCTTCGTCCACCTCATCCTCCCGGCCCTGGCGCTCGGGTCCATTCCGCTGGCCGCGATCACGCGCATGACGCGGGCGTCCGTCCTGGAGGTGCTGGGCGAGGACTACGTCCGGACGGCCCACGCCAAGGGTCTCGCGGCGGGCCTCATCACCCGGCGCCACGTGCTGAAGAACGCGATGCTGCCGGTCATCACCATGGTCGGCCTGCTCACGGGGCAGTTGCTCTCGGGCGCGGTGCTCACCGAGTCGGTGTTCGCGTTCAACGGCATCGGCAGCTACCTGTTCGACGCCATCTCGACCCTGGACTACGCCGTGCTGCAGGGCTTCATCCTGTTCATCGCGCTGATCTATGCGTTGGTGAACCTGGTGGTCGACCTCCTGTACGGCCTCTTCGACCCGAGGATGCGTGCGCAATGACGAGTGTGCTCCCCAACGCCGCGCCCGACGGCGGAGCCCCCGGCGGCGGCATCGTCCGCCCCACCTCGCTGACCGAGGCGATGGGGGAGATCTCCGGTGGCAACGAGACCGGCACCAGCCTCTGGGTGGGGGCCTTTCGGCGGCTGCGCCGCAACCCGTCCGCGATCGTCGGGGCCGTCATCGTGGCCCTCTTCGTGCTGGTTGCCGTGTTGGCCCCGGTGCTCGCCCCCTACGAGCCCGGCCGGACGCAATGGGCGAGCCAGATCACCCCGACCACGCTGCCGCCGTTCTCGGCCGAGCACCCGCTGGGCCTGGACTCGTTCGGCTCGGACTTCCTCACCCAGCTCATCCACGGTGCCCGCCAGTCGCTCATCATCGGCATCGTGTCGACGCTGCTGGGCCTGGCCGGCGGGGCGGCGCTGGGCCTGCTCGCCGGCGCCTTCGGCGGCTGGGTCGACACCTTGGTGATGCGGATCGTCGACATCCTGCTCTCGATCCCCGCGCTGCTGCTGGCGGTGAGTGTCGCGGCGATCGTGGGCCGGCGTCCCGAGGCGCTGATGATCGCGATCGCCGCCGCGCAGGTGCCCATCTTCGCCCGACTGCTGCGCGGCTCCATGCTCCGCCAACGTGGACAGGACTATGTGCTGGCCGCGACCTCGCTGGGGTTGCGCCGACGGACGATCGTGATGGGCCACATCCTGCCCAACTCGCTCGGGCCGGTGATCGTGCAGGCGACGCTGGTGCTGGCGACGGCGATCATCGAGGTCGCGGCGCTGAGCTATCTCGGGATGGGGTCGCCCGACCCGACGGTCGCCGAATGGGGCCGGATGCTCGTGCGGGGTCAGGAGCGGCTCCAGTCCTACCCACACCTCACGATCCTGCCGGGCCTGTGCATCGCCGTCACCGCGCTGGGGTTCACCCTGCTCGGCGAGGCGTTGCGCGAGGCCCTCGACCCGAGGACGAGGCGGTGAGCGCCGTGGCGGCAGCGTCCGCGGCGCCCGCTGCGGCTGCGGGTGAGCCGCTGCTGAGCGTCCGCGACCTGGAGGTCGTGTTCGGACGCCGCGGACAGCCGGGCTTCACCGCCGTTGACCAGGTGAGCTTCGACGTTGCCGCCGGCGAGGTCGTGGGCATCGTCGGGGAATCGGGGTCGGGCAAGTCGGTGACCTCGATGGCCATCCTGGGGCTGCTGGGCCGCCGCGGCGTCCGGGTGAGCGGCCGTGCGCTGTACCGGGGACGCGACCTGCTGACGATGCCGGAAGCCGAGCGCTCGAGGTATCGCGGGGCCGAGCTGGCGATGGTGTTCCAGGATCCGATGAGCTCGCTGAACCCCGTCGTCACCGTGGGCACGCAGGTGAGCGAGGTGCTGCGCGCGCACCAGCGGATCTCGGCGGCGGACGCCAAGTCCGAGGCCATCGACCTGCTGCAGCGCTGCGGCATTCCGGACCCGGCCCGGCGCTTCGGCGAGTACCCGCACCAGCTGTCGGGCGGCATGCGGCAGCGGGCGCTGATCGCGACGGCGCTGGCGTGCAAGCCGCGCCTGCTCATCTGCGACGAGCCCACCACGGCGCTCGACGTGACCATTCAGGCGCAGGTGCTGGAACTGCTCGTCGAACTGGTCAGCGAGCTGGGCACGGCCATGATCATGATCACCCACGACCTCGGCGTCGTGGCCGGGCTGTGTGACCGGGTGAACGTGATGTACGCGGGCCGGATCGTCGAGCAGGCGTCGTGCCGGGAGCTGTTCGCCGCCCCGCGCCACCGGTACACCGAGGGGCTGCTGGCGTCGATCCCGCGGCTGGACGGCGACCGGTCGGCGCCGCTGACGCCCATCCCGGGGACGCCGCGGGATGTGATCGCCTGGTCGAAGGCGTGCGCGTTCGCCCCGCGTTGCCGGCACGTGACGGACGCCTGCGTCACCGGCGACCTGGCCCTGACCGAGCTCGCTGAGGAGCACGACGTGCGCTGCGTCAACCCCGCACCGGCGCCCGGCGCATCCGCACCGTCAGCGCCGGCGTCCGGCCAACCCGAGGAGGCCTCGTGACCGATCACCTCATCGAGGCCCACGACCTCGCGGTGCACTACCCGATCCGGCAGGGTCTCGTGCTCGACCGCACGGTCGGCCACGTGCGCGCGGTGGACGGCGTCACGCTGGCCGTCCGGCGGGGCAGCACGTACGGGCTGGTGGGGGAATCGGGCTGCGGCAAGTCGACGCTCGGCCGGGCGCTGCTGCGGCTGGAGGACGCAGCCGCGGGGCGCATCGTGTTCGACGACGCCGACATCACGGCGCTCAAGGGCGAACCGCTGCGCCGATTGCGGCGGCGGATGCAGATGGTGTTCCAGGATCCGATGGCGAGCCTGGACCCGCGGCAGTCGATCCAGTCGCTGCTCACCGAGCCGCTCCGCGTCCACGGGCTGTCGGAGGGTGATCGGGAGGAGTTCGGGGCCGACTCGGCGGCGTCCCACCTGGCCAAGGCCGTGCGGATGCTGGAGCTCGTCGGTCTGCCGCGCTCAACCCTGGAGAAGTACCCGCACGAGTTCTCGGGCGGCCAGCGGCAGCGGATCGGGATTGCGCGGGCGGTGATCCTGAACCCCGACTTGGTGATCGCCGACGAACCGGTCTCGGCGTTGGACGTCTCGGTGCAGGCGCAGGTGATCAATCTGTTGGAGGATCTGCAGGACGCGCTGGGGCTGACGTACGTCGTGGTCGCCCACGACCTGGCGGTGGTGCGGCACATCTCGGATGTGATCGGGGTGATGTACCTGGGCGTGATCGTCGAGGAGGCGTCCGCCGATGAGTTGTACGCCGAGCCGCTCCACCCGTACACGATCGCCCTGCTGTCGGCGATCCCGGTGCCGGATCCGGTGGCCGAGGACGCCCGCGAGCGCATCCTGCTCTCCGGCGACCTGCCCAGCCCGGCGAATCCGCCGGCCGGGTGCCGGTTCCACACCCGCTGCCCGTGGGTGCGCGACGAGCTGTGCCGCACCGACGTGCCAGAGCTCCGCGAGGTCGCGCCCGGGCGCAAGGTGGCCTGCCATTGGGCCGAGTCTATCCAGGCGAGACGGATCCAGCCGGACGCCGATTCCGTCGTCCCCGCGCGCGGAGAACCGGAGTAAGCCGCGCCGAGGGAGCGATTGCTTCCTTCACAGGAAGAAACCACCCCGCTAGGGTGGATTCATGGCGCTCAACATCAAGGATCCCGAGACCGACGCCTTGGCGCGCGCCCTGGCGCGGGAAACCGGCGAGACGATCACCGAGGCGGTCAAGCTGGCGATGGCCGAGCGATTGGCGCGCATTCGAGGGCGTCAGCGGAGGGCCACCCGGCCAGATCTGGCGCGGTTCATCGAGAGGGGCCGCAACCGGGCGATCCTGGATGCGCGGACGCCGGAGGAGATCCTGGGCTACGACGCGGACGGGTTACCCCGGTGATCGTCGACACCTCGGCCCTCGTCGCCGTGCTGACGGGCGAGCCTGACGCCGAGGCGCATCTCGCAGCCATGGCGTCGGCTGACGAACTCGCCGTCTCTGCCGCAACCTTGGTGGAGGCGGGGGTCGTCCTCGTGGTCAAACAGGGCCGCGAAGCGTTCGAGGATCTGCAGTCGCTGCTGGCCGAGCTCGAGGTGGCCGTGATCGGCTTCGATGAGGAGCAAGCCTTGCTGGCCATTCGGGCCTGGGAGCGCTTCGGAAGGGGTCGCCACCCAGCCGCCCTCACTCTCGGCGATCTCTTTGCCTACGCGGCGGCGCAGCGCGACGGCCAGGAGCTGCTGTTCAAGGGGAACGACTTTGCGCAAACGGACGTGGCGGCCGCTCGGTAGGAGCGGGCCGGATGCGGCCGGACGCCGACGCCGTCGTTCCGGCGCGCGAGCCAGAGGAGGACTCACACTGTTTAGTGCAAGTCTGTAACTTGAAGTGACACTGCAACTTGCAGTTTCACTGTGAGTTGCAGTTTCACTGTGAGTTACAGAGTCACTGTGAACTGGACTGCTGAGACCTTGGTAGGCCGTGAGGAACGAGCGGCCGGTGTGAGTCCCGCCGAGTGGTGGGCTTTCGGGGTGGGCGTGTCCTGGGCTGGTGG
>JAKDIK010000186.1 GCA_030450535.1 Propionibacteriaceae bacterium | reverse complement strand
CGTCGCCGGCCTCGCCGATGACGACTACCGCGCACCGGCGTCCCGCCGGGGCGCGCTCACCGGGCTGGCCGCGGCGCTGGTGTCCGGCCGGCTCGACCTGGGCCCGGGCAGCGACCGGGGCGCGGCCCGCGCCGGGCTGGCCGCACTGCCCGGCGTCGGGGAGTGGACCGTGGAGATGATCGCCCTGCGCGCCCTCGGCGATCCGGACGCCTTCCCGGCCACCGACCTCGGCGTCCGCCGCGCCGCCGAGCGCCTGGGCGAGCCACGCGTCGCGCACCGGTCGCAGCGCTGGCGTCCGTGGCGGGCCTACGCGACCCAGTACCTGTGGGCGGTCGACGACCACCCGATCAACCACCTCCCCAAGGAGTCCCCGTGACGCACCGCATCATCGACTCGCCCCTCGGCCCGCTCACGCTGATGGTGGATGCCGACGGGCATCTGAGCGGCCTGTTCACCGACGCGCAGCGGCACTTCCCGGACGCCGTGGCGCTCGGTGAGGCCGACGAGACCGTGGCCGCGGACGCCGTGGCCCAACTGGGGGAGTACTTCGCCGGCTCCCGCACCGCCTTCGACCTCACCCTCGCTCCGCGGGGCAGCGCGTTCCAGCGGCGGGTGTGGGCGGCGTTGGCGGCGATCCCGTCCGGGCAGACCCGCACCTACGGCGAGCTCGCGCGCGAGTTGGGCAGCGCGGCGCGCGCCGTGGGCGGCGCCGTCGGACGCAACCCGATCAGCATCGTCGTGCCTTGTCATCGCGTGATCGGCACCAACGGAACCCTGACGGGCTATGCCGGCGGCACCGAGCGCAAGCGCTGGCTCCTCGCCCATGAGGGTGCCCTCCGGCTACCCGGCTGACGGCGCATCCCGGCCGACCTTGCGGACCGACTGCTTGACCTCCGGCACCCGCGGCGGGGACGCGCTGAGCTCGGTGACCCCGAGCGACAGCAGCGTCTCGGTGTGGCGGGTGTCGCCGGCCAGGTCGCCGCACACCGCCACAGGGACGCCCGGCAGACCTGCGCACGTCAGCCGGATCAGCTCCAGCACCGCCGGGTCGTCCTGGCGGGCAAGATCGCCGACGTCCGGGTCCGTCCGGTCGGCCGCGCCTGCGTACTGGGCCAGGTCGTTCGTGCCGACGCTCGCGAAGTCGATCGCCCCCGCGAACTCGGCGGCCCGCAGGGCCACCACGGGCACCTCCACCATGATCCCCACCGGCACGCGGCCGGCGCGCAACTGCCCGCGCGCCCGCTCGAGCACCCGTCGGGCCCACGTCACGTCATCGACGGTGCTCACCATCGGGAACATCACCCGGACGTCAACCTCACGCCCGGCCAGCAGGATCGCCCGGAGCTGCTCGGCGAACACGTCCTCGGCCCGCCGCATCGCGCGAATTCCCCGCAGTGCCATGGCCGGGTTGCCGGGGGCCCCGGTGGGCAGGAACGCCAGCGGCTTGTCGGCGCCCGCGTCCCACGTGCGGACGACGACCGGACGCCCCGCGAGGGCCTTGCCGATCTCGACGTAGGCGGCCGCCTGCTCCTCGTCCGACGGAGCGTCCACGCGCGAGGAGAAGAGGATCTCGCTGCGCAGCAGCCCGACGCCGTCGGCACCGAGACGTTCGGCCTCCCGCGCGTCCGTGAGGGTCGACACGTTGGCCAGGACCGGCACGGCGGCCCCGGTCCGCGTCAGGGCCGGTTCGTGCGCGCGGGCCAGCGCCCGCTGCGCGGAACGGCGCCGCTCGACCCGCAGCTCGGCCAGCCGCGCCCGCCGGGCGGGGCCCGGGTTGCGCCAGAAATCCCCGGAAACGGGATCGAAGCCGACGATGTCGCCGTCGCGAAGCGTCGCGGCGTCGCGGCGTCCGGCGAGAACGGCAATCCCACGCGCCCGCGCGGTGAGGACGCCGTGGCCGCTGGCCCCACCGCTCGTCGTGATGACGCCGAGGCAGGTGCGCGGGTCGAGGCGCAGGGCTGTGGGGGCGTCCAGTTCCTCGACGACCCAGACGCGCGGCTCCTGCGGGCCCTCGTCCACGAGCGGACGACCCATCAGCGCGAGCTGAAGCAGCCGGCGCAGGCCTCGGAAATCCTGCGCCCGCTCGCGCAGGTAGGGGTCGTTCATGCCCTCGAACTCCCGGACGGACCGCGTCAGCTCGCTGCTGACGGAGTCGACCGCGCTGAACCCCTCCGTGATGCGTGTGACGATGTCGTGATTGAGCGCCCGGTCGGCCAGCAGGGTGGCCTGGGCGCCCACGATGCCCGTGGGGTCACCGCCCGCCGCCAGCTCGGTCAAAAATTCCTCGACAGCGGCGACCGCGGCGAAATAGCGGTCCAGCTCGTCCTTGGGCGTGCCCGCCACGTACCCGCGCAGCGACGGACCGGACGACTGCAGCGTCACCGCTCCGACGACGGACAGCGTGTCGGACGGCCCCACCGCGGACGAGGGGGCGCCGGGCCGGATGAGCGGGTCATCGGGGTGGGAGGCGCGATGGGTGAAATTCTCGCCGAAGTCGCGGGACGCCAGATCCGCCAGCACCCGGCGCGCCTCCTCGGCCCCGGCCCCGCCGATGCGGGCCTGGAGCACCTGACCGCGCCCCACCTGGAGCGCCGTGACCTTCGACAGCGAGGTGGCCGGCGCAGGACCCGCCCCGGTGGTCGCATTGCTCAGGGTCACCTCGGCGTCCACATCGCCCAATGCGGTCACGACCGCGGCCGCGGGGCGGAGGTGCAGGCCCCGCGGGTTGCGGACGGTCGCCCGCCACACCAGAGTGTGGTCCCGCTGCGCCGGCGGCGTGGCGAGAGGGAGTGGCGGCGCGGGCACCTTGTCGTCCACGTGCGAGCGCTTCCTCGCCATCGCCTCGCGCGCCGCGGCGTCCGCCTCCGCCAGCGACGCCCCCGCGGACGCGGCCGCGACCGCGGCGACGAGCCCCTCCACCAGCGGGGCCGACGTGATGCGCACCTCGGAGGTGAAGTCGGCGGGCAGGAATTCCACAGCGAGCTCACTGCTGAGCAGAGCGCTACCGAGGTCAAGGAAAAGCAGGACGCCGTCGCCGGAGTCGGCCGCCACGATGGCCTTGGTGATGGCGGCCGCGTCCGTGCCGAGGACGCCGTTCTCAAGGCCGGCTGCCACGACGAGGCGGGGTGCGTCGGCGCCCCCCACCGCGGATGCGAAGCGGACCGCGGCCGCGGCCAGTTCCGCCGAGTGGCAGACGACGACGACGCCCATCATGGCGCGGGTGCCGTGGAACGTCGGATGATCAGATCCGGGTGGAACAGGACCTCGGTGGTGTCCAGCGGGGTGCCGTCCATGGAGCGCAGCAGGGCGGCGATCGCGGCCGACACGATGGCGCGCACCGGCTGGCGGACGGTCGTCAGGGCCGGCTCGGTGAACGCCATGAGGGGGCTGTCGTCGAAGCCGACCACCGACAGGTCCTCGGGCACGCGAAGGCCGCGACCGCGCGCCTCGCGGATGGCGCCCAGTGCCATGAGGTCGGAGCCGCACACGATCGCGGTGTGCCCGGACGCCAGCAGCCGCGCGGTCGCGACCTGGCCGCCCTCGGCGGTGAACTGGGTCATCTCGAGGGACTCCTCGTCAAAGCCCAGCGTGCGGAAGGCCGCCACCTTGCGGCGGGCCGGCAGGAAGCGGTCGGGCCCCACGGCGAGTCCGATGCGGGTGTGGCCGAGCTGGCGCAGGTGGGCCACCGACGAGGCCACGGCCTCGGCGTCCGACGTGGAGTAGAAGCCGGCGTTGAGCTCTTGGCTGGGGGAATTGATGAAAACCGCGGGGATGCCGGCGGCCAGAACGCGCTGGTAGGGCTCCAGCGGAAGGGTGTTGTTCGCGGGCATGCCGGAGATGGAGACGATGCCGGCGATGTCCATGGTCAGCAGCGTGTCGAGGTGTTGCTGCTCGCTGGTGCCGCTCGGCCCGGCCGGGCACACGAAGTTGGGGACGCCGGCGGAGTACAGCAGAGTGTCGGCCATCTCGGCGAAGGCAGCGAAGGAGGGATTGGAGAGTTCGCCGGTCATGATGGCGACGGGTCCCCGGCGCCGGGCGGGACGGTCGAGCGGGTAGTTGAGCGCGGCAACTGCGGCGTGGACGGCATCGCGCGTGTCGCTGCGAACGCCGGGCTTGCCGTTGAGGACGCGGGACACGGTGGCCGTCGAGACGCCGGCGGCGTGCGCCAGGTCGACCAGACGTGCCTTGGTGGTGGTGTTCATGATGCGTCCTCCTTCCGCGTCGTTGTCGGAGCGTTGCAAGTCTAGTGCAAAGTTTTCAAGCTCGCTTCCATCCTCGGAAGCCCGACGCCCACGGAGCACTCTGGCATGCGCTTCCCCGCGGCGCCAGCCTCGTTATGAAAACGCTACGCAAAAGGTAGCGCTCTTTGTAGAAAGTCGGTTAGGCTGCTTGCAGAACGGGTTGGGCAGAGGAGCCGCCCCCCAGCTAGGAGAAACAGATGCGCAAGAGCATTGTCGCCGCGCTCGCGGCCGGCCTGAGCCTGACTCTGGCCGCCTGTGGTGGCGGCGCGACCACCACGACCTCGCCCGCCGCCGGCGGAGGCGCCGGCACGACCGCGCCCGCCGCGTCCGGCTCGCTGACCGTCTGGGTCGACGAGACCCGCGTCGAGGTGTTCACCGAACTCGGCCAGGAGTTCCAGGCGACCAGCGGCGTCACGCTCGACGTCGTTCAGAAGCCCACGGGGGACATCAAGACCGACTTCATCGCCCAGGCGCCCACCGGCGAGGGCCCCGATCTGATCGTCACCGCGCACGACGCGACCGGTGACCTCGTGAGCAACGGCGTCGTCGCCCCCGTCGAGCTCGGCGACGCCGTCAACGGCCTCTCCGACGTCTCGAAGGCCGCCTTCACGTGGGACAACCAGCTCTACGGCGTCCCGTACGCCATCGAGAACATCGCGCTCGTGCGCAACAACGCGCTGCTGCAGGACACGCCGGCCACCTTCGACGAGCTCGTCGCGCAGGGCAAGACGGCCGGCACGCAGTTCCCGATCGTCATCCAGCAGGGCGAGACCGGCGACGCGTACCACCTGTACCCGCTGCAGACCTCGTTCGGCGCCCCGGTGTTCACCCGTGACGCCAGCGGCGAGTACACCACCGAGCTGGGCATGGAGGGCGAGCAGGGCCAGGCGTTCGCCGCCTACCTCAAGAAGCTGGCCGACGAGGGCGCCCTGAACGCCAACATCGGTGGCGACCAGGCCAAGCAGGCCTTCCTCGACGGGCAGTCGCCGTACATCATCACCGGCCCGTGGTGGACCAGCGACTTCACCGACGCCGGCCTCGACATCTCCGTGCTGCCCGTGCCGTCGGCCGGTGGCGAGGCGTCCGCGCCGTTCCTCGGCGTCCAGGGCGTCTACGCGTCGTCGCACTCGACGAACGCGCTGCTCGCGAACCAGTTCCTCGACTACGTGGCCTCCGACGAGGCGCAGACGAAGCTGTACGAGCTCGCCGGCCGGACGCCGGCGTCCACCGCCGCCGCCGCGGCGATCAGCGACCCGATCCTCGCCGGCTTCGCCGAGGCTGGGGCCGACGGTCAGCCGATGCCGGCCATCCCCGAGATGGCCGCGGTGTGGAACTTCTGGGGCTCGACCGAGGTCAGCATCATCAACGGCCAGGCCAGCGACCCGGCCGCAGCCTGGCAGCAGATGAACGACAACATCAAGGCCGCCTTCTAAAGGCCGGTCACCCGGTGATCCGAGCCTGACGTGGGGGGGGGCGCGGGCGCCCCCCCCCCGAGTCGGGGGGCCCCCCCCCCCCC
>JAKDIK010000185.1 GCA_030450535.1 Propionibacteriaceae bacterium | reverse complement strand
TTCGGGCGGGGCGGGGCTGCGGAGCAGCAGCGCGGCCAGTACCAGACCGACCGCCACGACCCCGGCCAGCACGAACCACAGGGGCCCGCCGGTGCGGCGCGGCGGGGCGTACGCGTCGATGTCGACCGGACGCCGCTGGTACGGGTCCTGCTGCTGGGTCATGGCGTCACCGTACCCGAGGTCTCCCGCCGCGAGTTGGCCGCTGTGCAGGAAGGGCCCCGACCTGTGGAAAACCACCCGACGCCCATCTCGATCCGGCGACTTCTGTGGACGGTGACGGATTCTGGCGCCGTTGGCCGGAATGTGAGGCATGGCCGCAACGACCCCGACAACGCTCACCGCACGCTCACTGACCGACATCGTCGAGATCACGCCCTCGCTCCTCGGCTTTCGACCCGAGGAGTCCCTCGTCGTCATGGCGCTGGCCGACGGCCGCGTCGGCTTCACCGCCCGCGTCGACCTCGCCGCCGTCCCGTCCGGGATCCACGGCCGGTTTCTGCCGATGTGGCGGAAGTTCCGCGACGCCGACTACATGGTGGTGGCGTTCAGCTCGGATCCGGAGCTGGCGTGGGCGTCGCTGTTCCTCATCGACGACGCCCTACCCGCCTGCCGCCGGATGCTGATCCACGCCGACGACACCCACTGCCACCTCTTCCCCGGCGACGAGGGGGAGCCCTATGACCCGTTCGCGGGGCGACTCGTCGCCGAGGCTACAGTCGCCGGCATGGAGGTCCTGCCCTCCCGCGGGGAACTTCACCGGCTGCTGGAGCCCACGGTGGAGCCCTCCGAGGTGGCCGACGCCCTGGAGCGCGTCTTGTCGGCCGGCGACGTGGCGCAGATCATCGAGCGGGCCCGCGAGCTGGTGGCGGCGGCGGACGCCGTGGGCGGGGCGCCGACGCTGGACGACGCCACCGCGCTCGGCATCGCCAGTCTCGCTCCCGAGTTCCTCGACGAGGTGATCCTCGCCACGACGCGCGAGAATGCACCCGGCCGGCGCGACCTGTGGGCGGCGGTCGTCCGTTCGCTCGTCCCCAAATATTCCGGCGGGGCGCTGGCCGCGCTGGGCATGGCCGCATGGCAGTGTGGACAGGGCGCACTGCAGGTGGTCTGCCTGGAGCGCATGGTCGGCCGCCCCGCTGATCCGCTGTGGGCCGGTGTGCTCGACCTGATCAACGCGCGCGTGATGCCGCCGACGCAGTGGCCACAGTTCGCCGAGGAGGTCCGAAGGGTTCGGGACGCCACGGCAAGAGCCCGACCGGCCGATGCGTCGATCGCCTTCGACGACTCCTTCATCGACGAGGACCGGGCGCGGGTGGATGCGATCAACCGGCTCGCCCGAGGCGACCGCAGGCTCATGTGGACGCGGGCGTCCGATCACGGCCGGAGGCCGCGCGGGGCCTCCGGGGGCCGGGGCAGGCGCTCCCGGTCACGCAAGGCGTCCTGACGCGCGGCGGCGTGCCGGGAGGGGCGGGGCCCACGCGGGAGGCTTCCGGCGACGGGGTGTCCCGGGTGGGCTATGCTGACCGCCATGGATCACACGGCCATGGATCACGGCGTCATGGATCGCGGCGTCATGGATCACGCAGTGAGCCGCTCGCGACTTCTTGACTAGCCGCGCACACCCACGTGTCGCGGCGCCCCTGATCTGCCTGCGGGCAGCGGGGGTTTTTTCATGTCCGGCAGTCCCACGATGCACGAGAGACCACGAGGAGCACCCACCATGGAGTCCGCCCGCAGTTACGACGCGGCCGCAGCGCAGGAGCGCTGGCAGAAGTTCTGGGCCGAGGACGAGACGTTCGTCGCCCGTGACGACGGCTCGGCGGAGCGGCGCTACGTGCTCGACATGTTCCCCTACCCCTCCGGCGACCTGCACATGGGGCACGCCGAGGCGTTCGTCATGGGCGACGTCGCCGCCCGCTACTGGCTGCTGCGCGGCTTCGACGTCATGCACCCCATCGGTTGGGACAGCTTCGGCCTGCCGGCCGAGAACGCCGCCATCGCCCGCAACGCCCACCCCGCGGAGTGGACCTATGCCAACATCGAAACCCAGGCGGCGTCCTTCCAGCGCTACGGGCTGAGCTTCGACTGGACGCGGCGCCTGCACACCTCCGACCCGGAGTACTACCGCTGGACGCAGTGGCTGTTCAACCAGTTCCACGCCCGCGGTCTGGCCTACCGGAAGGCGTCGTTCGTCAACTGGTGCCCGAACGACCAGACGGTGCTGGCCAACGAGCAGGTGGTGGCCGGCGCGTGTGAACGCTGTGGCGCGGCCGTCACCAAGCGGCGCCTGACGCAGTGGTACTTCAAAATCACCGATTACGCCCAGCGGCTGCTGGACGACATGGCGGCGCTGGAGGGCCGGTGGCCCGACCGCGTCCTGGCCATGCAGCGCAACTGGATCGGGCTGTCGTCCGGCGCGTGGGTCGACTTCCGCGTCGAGGGCCGCGACGAGCCGGTGCGCGTGTTCACGACCCGCCCGGACACCCTGTACGGCGCCACTTTCTTCGTCGTCGCCCCGGACGCCCCCCTGGCCGCCGAACTGGTCGATGACGAGCACCGTGAGGCGTTCGAGGCCTACCTGGAGCAGACCAAGGCCGCTTCCGAGATCGAGCGCCAGTCGACCGAGCGGCCCAAGACCGGGGTGTTCACCGGACGCCACGCGATCAACCCGGTCAACGGCGAGGCGCTGCCGATCTGGGTCGCCGACTATGTGCTGGCCGACTACGGCACCGGCGCGGTCATGGGCATGCCCGGTCACGACCAGCGCGACCTGGACTTCGCCCGCACGTTCGACCTGCCCGTGCGCATCGTGCTCGATTCCGGCGACCCGCACCCGGCCACCTCCGGCATCGCGACCTCCGGCGACGGCACGTACGTGGACGCCGGCCCGCTGACCGGCCTGACCGACGTGGCGACCGCCGTCGCCCGCACGAACGAGATCCTGGCCGAGGCCGGAAACGGCAGCGCGGCGGTGACCTTCCGGCTGCGCGACTGGCTGCTGAGCCGGCAGCGGTTCTGGGGTTGCCCGATCCCGATCATCCACTGCCCGGCGTGTGGCGAGGTGCCGGTGCCGGACGCCGACCTGCCCGTCCGGCTGCCCGACCTGCGCGGCGCCGACCTTGCGCCCAAGGGGACCTCGCCGCTGGCGTCCGAGGCGGCCAGGACGTGGCGCGAGGTCGCCTGCCCGGCGTGTGGCGGCTCGGCCGAGCGTGACACCGACACCATGGACACGTTCGTGGACTCGTCGTGGTACTACTTCCGCTACTGCTCGCCGAACGATGCCGACGCGGCGTTCGACGTCGAAGCCACCCGCCGCTGGGCGCCGGTCGATCAGTACGTCGGGGGCGTGGAGCACGCGATCCTGCACCTGCTGTACAGCCGCTTCTTCACCAAGGTGCTGCACGACGCCGGTCTGATCGATTTCACCGAGCCGTTCACCCGCCTGCTCAACCAGGGTCAGGTCATCAACGGCGGCAAGGCGATGAGCAAGTCGCTGGGCAACGGCGTCGACCTGGGCGAGCAGATCGACATCCATGGCGTCGACACCATCCGCACCGCCATCGTGTTCGCCGGCCCGCCGGAGGACGACATCGACTGGGCCGCCATGGCGCCGAGCTCGACCGGCAAGTTCCTGCAGCGCGCGTACCGGCTGGCGGCCGACGTGACCTCGGAGCCCGGGGCGGACGCGGCGTCCGGGGACGTCACCGTGCGGCAGCAGACGCACCGCTCGATCGCGGAGATCACCGAGCTGCTGGAGTCGCAGCGCTACAACGTCGTCGTTGCCCGCGTGATGGAGCTGGTCAACGCCACCCGCAAGGCGATCGACAGCGGGTGCGGCCCCGCCGATCCGGCCGTCCGCGAGGCCGTCGAATTCGTCGCCCAGGCCCTCAGCCTCGTCGCGCCGTACCTGGGCGAGGAGATGTGGGAGCTGCTGGGCCACGCCCCCTCGGTCGCCCGCTCGACCTGGCCGACCGCCGATCCGGCGCTCCTGGTGCAGGAGGCGGTCACGATGGTCGTCCAGGTGCAGGGCAAGGTGCGTGCGAAGCTGGCCGTCGCGCCGGACATCTCCGACGCGGACGCGGAGGCCGCCGCGCTGGCGGACGCGGGCGTCCAACGGGCGCTGGGCGGGCGGTCGGTGGTGAAAGTCATCGTGCGCGCCCCCAAGATGGTGAGCATCGTCCCTGGCGGTTGAGGAATTGCCCGTGGCTCGGGGTCGCGGGGCTCAGCGCAACGACACGTCGACGACGATGCCGCGGTGGTCTGATCCGGGCACGGCGAACGTGTCGAACCGGTTGGCCACGACCTGGTCGTTGACGAGGGCGTGGTCGATCGCGATCAGCGCGGGGAAGCCGTCCCGCCCGCCGAAGGTGGGCCGCCAGCCCGCCCCGGACTGCTGCGCGGCATCCTGCAGACCCGGCTCGGTGATGATCGCGTAGGTGGCGCCCTCGCGGGTGGTGTTGAGGTCGCCCACCACGACGAGGGGTCCGGCGATGTGGGCGCGCACGTCGTCGGCGAGGCGGGATGCCTCCGCCCGCCACTTGCCCAGACCATGGGTCATGTTCGAGGGGTGGGCGGCGATCATGGTGACCGGACGGCCGTCGGTCGTGGTGGTGGTCAGGACGATGTGTTGGGTCACCTCACCGACCTGCTCGAGCGGATGCCGGGCCACGACGAGCGTGTTGATGGCGACCTCGCGGCGGGGCGTGGCCAGCCCGGCTCGGTGGGGGTAGCCGGCGAGCAGGGCGGCCAGGGGCGTGGACTCGACGAATTCCTCTCCCACCTCGATCAGCACGATGACATCCGGGTCGGCCGCGGCCAGCTGCTGGGCGGCCACGTCGGCGTCCGCCTGCCCGTGGAGGGTGTTGAAGGAGGCGATCCGCAGGGTCGAGGTGGACGCCGCGGGCGCCGGCCCCGGCAGGTAGCCCGAGGACCACACCGATTGCAGCACGAGCATCGCGACGAGGGGGGCGGCCCAGAACCGGGCCCAGCGGCGGGTCGCGACGAGCACGAGCACGATCGCGAGCAGCCACGCGAGGATTCCGTACGGGGCGAAGGCGACGAACATCGCTGCGGAGCGACTCCGGAACTGCCAGTCAGGGAACAGTTGGAGGGCGACGAGCACGGCGCCCGTGAGGGCCGCGGCCGCCGCGATCACCAGAGCCGACCAACGAAGCACCGGGCCAGTGTGCCAGCCCCAATCCGCACGTCACGAATTCTCTCCGGCTGCGTGGCTCACGCCGGGCCGCGGTGTCAAGGGGTTCGGGGCAAGTGTGGATGAGCCACTCCACTGTCCACAGATCCCAGGCTTCTGACGGATTCGGCGCTCCGCGGGCGAATGTGAGGGTGTGACCCCTCGACGCGCACGCAGCCCGGCCGTTCTCAGCGACGTGGTCGGCGCCCGCCTGGCGGCCCTGGCCGGGCCGCCGGCCCACGCCGACGCCGAGGAGGGAAACGAGGTGCTTCAGGGCCATGATGTCGGTCCCGCGGCGGCCTCGCCGGATGCCCGCGCGCCCACCCGGGGGGACGGATCCGGTGTTCGTGGCCCCGAGCCGGCTGCCGACCAGGAGGCCCCGGCTCCCGACCTGCGCACGCCGGGCCCACGTCTGGTCGTGGGGCCGCGGGCGATCACTTCCGGACTGGTCGCCTTCGGACGCGCCCACCTGGCCGTGGTGGGTGTCGTCGGGCTCATTGGGCTGCTGTGGGCCGGCTGGGCGCTGTTCGGGGCACGCACGGTGCCGGTGGCCACGGCCGTCGCGTCGCCCGTGCTCAGTGAGGCG
>JAKDIK010000184.1 GCA_030450535.1 Propionibacteriaceae bacterium | reverse complement strand
ACACGAGCTGGGCGAGTTCCTGCGCGCGAAACGCGCCGCCACGCCGCCGACCGGGGCTCCATTCGTGACCGAGGGCCGACGCGTCCCGGGGCTGCGCCGCGAGGAGGTAGCCGAGCTGGCCCGGATCAGCGAGACCTACTACACCAAGCTGGAACGGGGGAAGGTGCCCGGCATCTCCGCCGCCGTCCTGAACGGACTGGCCGACGCACTGGCCCTCACTGCCCAGGAACAGACGTACGTGAGGAGCCTCATTCCTGTGGGCGGCGACCCGGTCACGAGCGACTCGGGCACCGCCCGCACCATCGAGGCGCCGCTGCGCCGGATGCTGGATGCGCTCGGCGCGACACCGGTGCACGTCCAGAACGTGTGCAGTGACATCATCGCCACCAACTTGGTCGGGCGCGCCTTCTATCCCTTTCACTTCGAGCACGGAGACCAACCCAACTCGGTCAGCTTCCTGTTCCTCGACCCGCGCGCCCGCGACTTCTACGTCGACTGGGACGTGTGGGCCCGCCAAAGCGTCCACTACCTGAGGGCCTCCGCCGCCCGCGAGCCGCGCAACCGGGAGCTGGCCTCCCTGGTGGTGAGGCTGCGCGAGCGGAGCCCCGAGTTCGATGCGGCGTGGTCGACCCACGACGTCCGCAGCGTCGAGGTCGGCACACGCGTGATCCACCATCCGGTCGTGGGAGAGCTGGCGCTCGACTTCCAGGCTTTGCAGCCGGTCAGGGGAGCGACGATGCGCGTGTTCGTGTACACCGCCGAGCCCGGCTCCGCCAGTGCCGCGCGTCTCGGCCGGCTCGCGCAGCTCGCTGAGGCGTCGACTGCCCGATCTGATCTCTGACGACGCCAGGGCGGTGCCGATCTCGCGGGGCACTGCCGCGGGCGATCAGTTGCCCAGGCGTCCTCCTCGCGACGCACGGGACAGGCCGACGCCGAGGGCTCCGTCGCACGTACAGAGAGCCATGGCTCCGGTGAACTCGTGGACGAACTGGGTGTGCGTGCCTCCGGGACCGCCGGGCACGACGCAAGGGGGTACAACCCGTACCTTGCCCCGGCCGTCATCCCCGTCGAGCATGGAAGGGAGCACATGAACACCCGAACAGGAGCGGCATGAGTGAAGCCGGCACGCCCCCGAAGGACGTGAGCAACGGCACAACCGGGCCCGACCAGGCGTCCGCGCCCACGGCAGCCGTCACCGCAGCCGGTCGCCCGCGCGCGTTCGTTGCCGCCTCGATCTCCCTCGTGACGGTCTTCGCCGCATCGGCCTCGCCCGTTCCGGTCTACAACGTCTACCGCGCCGAGAACGGCGTGACGACCGCCGATATCTCGGTGAGTGTCGTCGCCTACTTCCTCGGGACCATCGTCGCGTTGCTGTGCCTGGGGCGCATCGCCAACCACATCGGACGCCGGCCCGCTGCTCTCGCGACCCTGCTGATCGTCGCGGCGGGAGCAGCCGTCCTCATCGGAGTGGACGGAGTCGTCCCGCTGGTCGCGGGCCGGTTGCTGATGGGCGTGGGTGCCGGTTTGGCGTCCAGCGCGCTGACCACGTACATCGTGGATGCGGCCCCGACACGTCCGGCGTGGCTGGCGTCCGTGGTGAGCTCGCAGGCATCCATGGTGGGCCTCACCGCCGGCTCGCTCGCCGCCGGCGCCCTCGTGCAGTACGTGGCGAACGCCCGCGTCATCGTGTACGCGGTCATGATCGCGCTGCTGACCGTGTGCGTCGTGCTGCTGCTCAGCGCCCCCGAGACCGGACGCCCCGCCCCTGGGGCCTGGGCATCGCTGCGGCCGCGGATCTTCGTTCCGCCTCATGCCCGGCGCCTCCTGCCCGTCGCCACGGCCGCGTTCGCGTCCACGTGGGCGATGGGGGGCTTCTACCAGTCGTTCGTGCCGACCATCGCGCGCGACCAGCTGGGCACCGACAACGCGCTCGTCGTGGCCCTCCTGTTCGCGGCCTACATGGCGCCCAGCGTGGTCGGCGCGCCGCTCGGCGGCCGGTTCTCCCCCGCCGCCGCGCAGCGGCTCGGGATGAGCGTCTTTGTGGTCGGCGTCGCCGGCATCCTCACCGGGCTCATCACCGCCAACGCTCCCGCACTCGTGCTGGCGACCGCTGTCGCCAGCGCGGGCCAGGGCATCGCGGTCAGCTCCAGCATGAGGGCCCTGCTCCACGGCACCGAACCCGCCGACCGAGCACCGGTCATGTCGGCGATCTTCCTGATCTGCTACAGCGGCGCCATGGTGCCGAATCTTGTTGCCGGCCAGCTCTCGCATGTCGTTGGCACCGTCGAGATCGCGGTCGGCTACGGCGTTCTCGCCCTGCTCGGCGCGCTCATCACGCTGCTCTTCGCGCGCAACCCCGTCGATGCCCCGCGCCGGAATCCGGCCACCCACGAAACGACACAACCGTGACCTGGACCGCGTAACAACTCACCCGCAACGGCGACGCAACGACGCGAAAAACTCCGTGGCCATCGACGGCGCCTACCCGAAGCGCACCGTGCTGTGGGTGGGCCATGTCGTTGTGGACCACGACCACGTCCCAGCTCAGACGGGGAACGACAAGATGATCCTCCCCCGGAGCCCACCCGCGTCCAGCCGGCGGTGCGCCTCGACGGCGTCCAGGGCCGGCATCACCTCCGACACCCGGATCGCCAATTGGTCGGTCTCGGCCAGCTCGCGCAACGCGACGATGGCGTCGTGGTCCTCGGCGCGCTCGCGGACGCTCCGGGCATGGACCATGATGTCCCGCTCGGTCTGTCCGGTGAACACCCGGAACGCGACCAACTGGCCGCCGTCGCGGATCGCTGGCAGCACCTCATCTCCCAACCCCGCGGCATCCGCCACCGCGTCGACACCTTGGGGCACCAGCGCACGAACGTGTGCGACGGCGTCCGGACCGCGGGGAACGAAGTCGGACGCCCCGAAGCCGCGGACGGTTTCCTCGTCCGACGCCGACGCCAGCGCGATGACCCGCAGACCATCGCGGGCCCCCAGCTGGGTCAGGTAGCCACCGAGAGCGCCCGCCGCCCCCGTGACCCACAGCGTGGATCCCGACGCCAGACCGAGCGTGTCGAGCGCATGCCGCGCTGTGAGCGCATTCATGAGGAACGACGACGCTTCGGGCAGCGAAAGGCCCCGGGGCGCCCGGGTCACCGACGCCGCAGGCACGACCACGAAGTCGGCATACCCCAGAGGAGCCCTCAAAGTTGACGAACGCGACCGCGTCCTCGCCCAGTGCAGGCACCGCGCTCGCCTCGACCTGAGGCCCCACCTCGTCGACGACACCTCCCACCTCCATGCCCGGCACGAACGGAGGACGGGCGTCCGGGAAACGCGCGGCGAGCAGGCCGGTGCGCAGCATCGCATCGACCGGGTTGACCGCTGCGGCGCGGACGGCCAAGCGCACCTCGCCCGGGCCAGCGTGGGGCTCGGGCAGATCAAGCAGGTGGAGGACGTCTGGCCCCCCGTAGGCGTTCAAGCCAATGGCCTTCATGCGTGCGACCCCCTGTCCGCCGAACCACCCAGGAGCATCACGCGGGATCGATCACGAACGTCGAGAACGAGTCCGCGGGCAGCGTCGGCGTGAGGAACTCCCCATTCAGGAAGAACGAGAGCGTCATGGGTTCGGCCATGTCGTTGTGAATGACCACGACCAGCGAGCCGTCCGGGTTGCGGAACGCCAACTGGTTCTCGTGCCCGGTCCAGCTGAACGTGGCGATCCGCACCGCGTCCGGCTGCAGGAAGTGCGACAGGTGCTTCAGCAGGTGGTACTCATGGGTGAACCGGTAGGTGCGGGCGTCCGGATCGACCACCACGAGCGAGTTCTGCGCCCAACCCCACCGGCTGACGCCACCCTCGAGCAGCGCCAGGTTCCAGTAGGCGTACGACGTGACGCCGTGGCCGAAGAAGTGCCGCATCAGCGTCCACGCGTAGCGGCAGAAGCGCCAGTCATTGCGGCCGTCACCGCACTCCTGCTCGGTCTGGTAAAGCTCCAGGTCGGGGTGGGCGTGGTGGATCGCCCCGATCGACCCCTTGCCCGCCCACTGGAAACCGGCGCCCTTGATGTAGCGGCCCGCCTCCGGATCGGCCAGGACGTGCTCCACCTGCTCGTCGTGCGGACGCTCCTGGGTGCCCAAGAAGACCCGGACGCCGCGGGCGTCCATCTCGGGTCCCAGCTTCGCCACGAAGGCCGCCAGGCCCTGCGGGGTCCACGTGCAGCTCGGGAACACCTGCGGGGAGTTGAACTCGTTCTGCGGCATGACCATCTCGATGTCGATGCCCTCGGCGGCGTAGGCGTCGATGAACTTGCCGAAGTAGCGTGCATAGGCGTCGAGGTAGGCGTCCTCGATCTTGAAGTTGTCGGTGCCCTCGAGGGCCACCTGGTCGGGACGCAGCCCGTTGTCGGCCGCCATGAAAGGGCTGGGCAGAGCGCAGGCGTAGTGGCCGTTGCGCTTCATCCACACCGGCGGACTCCAGGGTGACGCCCACAGCCGGAGCTTTGGCTGGCGCTCCCGAGCCGCCTCGATGAACGGGATCAGCGTCTCGCGATCATGGTCGATGCTGAAGTGTTCGAGATCGAAGTCGTCGTCAACCTCGTCGTAGGAGTACCAGTCACGGGAGAAGTCGTTCGCTCCCACCGGCATCCGACACAGGCTGAGGTTGAGCCCGACACCGGGGCCGAAGAAGTCGTCGAGGATCGCCTGGCGGTCCGGCGCACCCAGCAGCGCGAGGGCGTCCCATCCCAGCTCGTTGAAGCAGCCGCCGATGCCGTCGATGCGCTGCTGGGGCTGGTCAGGATCGAGGAAGACGTTCGGCATCCCGGTCATAGGCCCGAACGCCACCGGCTCCTGCTCCACCCAGGCGTCGTTCTGCGTGGTCGTCACCCACCGGACCCGACGTCCCTGATCACTCCCGGATTCCTGGCTCATCATTGCGCCCTTCTCCCTCGCCGTGGGCGAATGCCCGCGCGTCGTCTGCGTCCAGCCTACGGTGGAGCGGTGATCGCGGAGATTCTGGCCTACGGCTGGCCGATGCTCGTGGCGATGGCCGTCGCAGCCGTGGTGATCGGGTTTTCCAAGACCTCGTTCGGCGGCGTTGCCGCGATCTCCGTCGCTGTTTTCGCGCTCGTGATGCCCGCACGGGAATCGACCGCCGCCATCCTGCTGTTGCTCATCGTCGGAGACATGGTGGCCATCAGCCGGTACCGCACGGTGTCGTGGCGCCTGCTGCTCAGGCTCGTGCCCAGCGTCATCCCCGGACTCCTGCTGGGAGCCCTGTTCATGTCCTTCGTGGACGACCTCGTGATGCGGCGCACGATCGGGGCCCTACTGCTGGCCATGGTGCTCCTGCAGTTGTGGCAGCGGCGTCCACGCGCCGCGTCCTCGGCGGAATCCGATGTCGCGCCCCACCCCGCGCGCACCATCGGGACCGGCATCGCCGCGGGCTTCACCACCATGACGGCCAACGCCGCCGGTCCGGTGATGGCGCTGTACTTCCTCGCCGCACGCATCGACAAGCTCCGGTTCATCGGCACGAATGCGTGGTTCTTCGCCCTCATCAACCTCGCCAAGGTCCCGCTCGCCGCCGGTCTCGGGTTGTTCAGCCCGGCGCACCTGCTGCTCGACCTGTTCCTCGTTCCGCTGGTGCTCCTGGGTTGTCTCATCGGGGTGTGGGTGATCAAGCGGGTCACCCAGCGGCAGTTCGAGGTCGTGACCCTCGTCGCGTCCGCCCTCTCGGCAGCCTTCCTCCTGCTCCGCTGAAGCGCTCCCCACGGCATCACC
>JAKDIK010000183.1 GCA_030450535.1 Propionibacteriaceae bacterium | reverse complement strand
CGCGGCGATCCGGTCGGGGTCGAGGGCGAGGTCGTCGGCGTGCTCGCGCATCCAGGCGAGGGCCGCGCGGCCGTCGGCGAAGGAGGCGTCCCACGGGGCGTCCGGCCCGGTGGAGTAACGCAGGACACACACGGTGAACCCCTCGGCGAGGTAGGCCATCGCGACGGGCTCGGCCTCGCGGTCGGAGGTGAAGCTGTAGCCGCCGCCGGGGAGCACGAGGACGCCGGGACGGACGGCCGTCGTGGCCATCTCCTGCGAGGCGTCGAGCACGTAACAGGTGAGCGGGGCGCCATGGTCGCCCACGGTTTCGGTGAAGACCTTCATGACCCAGACTCTAGGTGTACTGGGCCGACAGGTTAATGACAGTCGGCTGGTCGGGGGTTGGCCTTCGAGTGCGCTGTGGCGTCTTTGATTGTTGTACGTTTCGAGCCATGGGGCAAGGGCGTCGCGGCGGGCTTGGTTGCTGGTGAACACGTGTCGGTAGGCCCACTCGATGGCCAGGGTGCGGTTGAAGCGTTCGACCTTGCCGTTCTGCCATGGGCAGTGGGGCTTGACGAACTTCTGCCTGGCACCGATCTCGGTGACTGCTTCCGCGAACGCCCGGCCGTGCCGGTAGGCGAACGCGTTGTCGGTCATGACCCGCTCGATCGAGGTGATGCCGCCGAGCTTCTTCACGTCTACGTGGACCGGGACACGGTCCGAGGTGGGATCCCCAGCTCGGCACCGATCCACACGGGGCCACGCCGGTGCTCGAGGCGGCAGGCGATGATCTGGCCGACCACCGCGCTCGGGGTGGTGACGGGCATCGTGTGTGGGGCCGGCCGGAGCGGTCCACCAACCCGGCCTCTCCCCCGGCATCCCCACGGGCCAGCCAGCGATGAGCGCACTGCCAGGATATCCCTAGCGCCTTCGCGACATGGGCGACAGCCCAGCCCTCACCACGGACGCGTTCGACCAGCAGCCGATGACCATGAACATTCAAACGGGCATTACCGTGGGACACGAGGACCTCCGAGTTGGATGTGACCTTCGACAAGCCACACCCCAACCCGCAGGTTCTCCTCACGTCAACACCGACACCGTCACCAACCTCGCGGCCCAATACACCCAGGTCAGTCGCGTCACCGGCGCCCCAGCGTTTGACGGACGCCTCCTTGGTGGGAGAGGGTTGCGGTGTTGAAAGGTTCCAACGACGGAGGCCCGCATGATCGCATCGCAGCAGACCGGCACCGACGCCCCGCCACCCGTCCCCGCGAGGAAGGTCAACGCCGACGGCGTCGCGTTCCTGGAGGCACCCGAGCTGGGCCGCTGGCCGGTTCCGGGCGAGCTGGTTCGGGCCGCGCGGGACGACCGCAGCCACGTGCCCGGCGGGCCCGCAGCCGCGCTGCTCGAGGGGGCCAGGTGGATCACCTACCCTGAGGGGGCGGTGCCCCCGAAGGCCGAGCGGCCCGCCTACGTGTTCGTCACCACCGTGACCCTCGATCACGCCCCCGCCGAGGCGACCCTGGCCGCCACCGCCCACGGCGTCTACGAGGCGTTCGTCAACGGCGTCCGCGTCGGCGACAGTGAGCTCACACCGGGCACGTCCGCCTATCACTCGACCCTGTACGTGCAGACCTTCGAGGTCGCCGAGATGCTGGCCGCCGGCGAGAACGAGGTCCGCTTCGTGCTGTCGGACGGCTGGTTCCGCGGCCAGACCGGCTACTCCCGGGCCGCCAACCGCTTCGGCGACCGCACCGCCCTCGTCGCGCGCCTGAGCGGGCCGGGGCTCGATCTCGTCACCGATCCCACGTGGCGCACGGCGGCCGGGCCGATCCTCGCCGCTGACCTCATGGAGGGCGAGGTCCACGACCTGCGCCGGATCGGCGCCGAGGAGTGGGTCGACGCCGTGGCGTCCGACGACCCGCTCACCACCGACGCCGGACGCCTCGACCTAGACCCGGCCCCACCCGTCCGGGCGACGCGCGAGCTGCCCGCGGTGTCGGTGACGCGGCTGGCGTCCGGGCGCCAGATCGTCGACTTCGGGGCCAACGTCAACGGCCGCGTCCGGCTCACCAACCTGGGAGCCGAAGGCACCGAGACCACCCTGCTGCACGCCGAGCACGTGAACCCCGATGGGGACGTCGACATGGCGGCCTTCGCGGCGATGGAGCACGGGACCGGCGAGCCGCTGTCGCCGGGCCAGCGCGACCGGGTGGTCTCGCGCGGGGTCGCCGGAGACGTCTTCGAGCCGCGTCACTCCTCCAAGGGCTTCCGGTACGTGGCCGTCGACGGCCGCGACGACGACCTCGCCCCCGGCGACCTGACCGCCATCGAGGTGCGCTCCGACCTGACCCGGACCGGCTGGTTCGCGTGCAGCGACCCCGACCTCACACGCTTCCACCAGGTCGCCTACGACACCTGGCGGGCCAACAGCCTCGGCGTCCCTACCGACTGCCCCACCCGCGAGCGTGCCGGCTTCACCGGCGACTACCAAATCTTCGTCGGCACGGCCGCCTTCCTGGAGGACGTCCGCGGCTTCAGCCGCTCCTGGCTGCGGGCCGTCGCCGACGAGCAATTCGACACCGGCGTCGTGGTCAACGTCGCCCCGGCGGCCGCTGAGCCCGAGGGTCCCGGCCACGAGATCTCCCTCGAGGGTTCGGCCGGGTGGGGGGACGCCTGCACGATCGTCCCGTGGCAGCTGTACCGCGCCTACGACGATCAGGCCTTCCTCGCCGACAACGTGCCGATGATGCGGCGCTGGCTCGACCGCGTCGAGAAGGTGGCGCGTGGCTTCCGGCATCCGAGTCGGGAGGGGCGCGGGCCTGAGCAGCCCCACGAGCGCTACCTGTGGGACGCCGGCTTCCACTGGGGGGAATGGCTCGAACCGGCGGCCGGGAACCCCTGGTCCCCCATGAACGATCACGGCATCATCGCGACCGCCTACTACCACCTCTCGGCGCTGCTGCTGTCGCGAGCGCTGGAGGTGCTCGGCGACCCCGACGCCGCGCGCTACGCCCGCCTCGCCGAGCGCGTGCGCGACGCGTGGCGCACCGAGTTCTGGCGCGACGGACGCCTCACCACCGACGAGTCCCAGGCCAACTACGTGCGCGGTCTGCACCTCGGCCTGATCCCGGAGCAGGACACCGACGACGCCGTGGCGCGGCTCGTCGAACTGGTCCACGACGCGGGCGACCACCTCGGTACCGGCTTCCTCTCGACCCCGTGGCTGCTCGGGGTGCTGGCCGACCACGGGCACGCCGACCTCGCCTACCGGGTCCTGCAGCAGCGGGACTACCCGGGCTGGCTGATCATGCTCGACCGAGGGGCCACCACCGTGTGGGAGAACTGGGAGGGCGTCCACGACGACGGCACCGCGGAGGCGTCGCTGTCGCACTACTCCAAGGGCGGCGTCATCGACTTCTTCCACGGCCACATCGCCGGGCTGCGGCTCATCGAGCCCGGGTGGCGGCGGTTCGAGGTGCGGCCGGTCCCCGGCGGTGGGATCACGTGGGCCGAGGCGGCCCTGGACTCCGTCGTCGGACGCATCGAGGTCGTCTGGCGCCTCTCAGGACAGGAGCTGACCGCCACCGTCACCGTGCCGGAGGGCTCGACCGCGCTGGTGGCTCTGCCCGGGGCCGAGCCGATCGAGGTCGGGCCGGGTACGCACGAGCTCACCGGGAGCGTGGCCTGTTAGGCGAACACCTGCCCGGGACGACGCGGCGACTCGGCGGTTACGACCTGGTGACCGCTGCTGGACACCCGCCCACGGCGTCCCTCACCCCCGTAAGGTGCCGATCATGGCAGACACCCTCAGCATCACCTCCGGATCCGAGCGCGCCGAGCTGCCGATCACGGAAGGCTCCGTCCGTGCCACCGACCTGCGCGCAATTCCCACGCCCGACGGGCCCCTGACCTCTTTCGACCCCGGTTTCGTCAACACGGCGTCGTGCCACTCCTCCATCACCTACATCGACGGCGATGCCGGCATTCTGGAGTACCGGGGCTACCCGGTCGACCAGTTGGCCGACGGCTCCACCCACCTCGAGGTGGCGCACCTTCTCATGTTCGGCGAACTGCCCACCGCGTCGGAGCTCGAGGCGTGGGAGAACGAGATCAACACCCACCGGTTCGTGCACGAGAACGTCGGCCAGATCATCGAGTCGTTCCGGTACGACGCCCACCCGATGGCCAAGCTCATGTCGGGCGTGGCGTCCATGCAGACGTTCTATCCCAGCGCGCGCCGCATCGAGGATCCGGAGTCGCGGCGGCGCAACGTCGTCCGGCTGATCGCCAAGATGCCCACGCTCGCGGCCTGGTCGTACCGGCATTCGATCGGACGCCACCGCGTCTACCCCAACGACGAGTTGAACTACGTCGAGAACTTCCTCGCCATGCTGTTCCAGAGTCAGCAACGCGTCTACCGACCCGACCCGCGGGTGACGAGGGCGATGGAGGTGCTGTTCATCCTGCACGCCGACCACGAGCAGAACTGCTCCACGAACGCGGTGCGGGCGGTGGCGTCCGCCGGGAACGACCTGTACACCTCGGCCGGCGCCGGCGTCGGGGCGCTCTTCGGACCTCTGCACGGCGGGGCGAACGAGGCCGTGCTGAGGATGCTCCGCGAGATCGGGCACGTCGACAACGTCGGGGAGTTCCTCGAGGGCGTCAAGAACGGGCGGGCGAAGCTCATGGGCTTCGGTCACCGGGTGTACAAGAACTACGATCCGCGGGCGAAGGTCATCAAGAGATCGACCGAGGAGGTCTTCGAGGTGACGGGGATCAACCCTCTGCTCGAGATCGCCGTCGAACTCGAGCGGATTGCGCTCAACGAGGAATACTTCGTGAAGCGCCGCCTCTACCCCAACGTCGACTTTTACTCCGGGCTGATCTACGAGGCGCTGCGGTTCCCGCCTGAGATGTTCACCGTGCTGTTCGCCGTGCCCCGCACGGTGGGATGGTGTGCGCAATGGCTGGAAGGCGTGACCGACCCGGAGCAGAAGATCATGCGCCCCAAGCAGATCTACACGGGCCACCGCGCGCGGACGTTCGTCCCGATGGACGAGCGCGACGCCTGAGCACGGGTGGTTTTCCACAGGGTGTGGGCATGCACTGTGGACAGACCTGACCTGCCCTGTGGAATTCCCCTGTCGGCCTGTGGACGACACGCGGAGGGCTTGCGGGGTGCTTGCTGAGGGTACTAGAAAGGACATATGCGCTCCCGCGCTGGGAGAGCTATGGATGGGTTAGACCAGCGTCCGCCGGCGGTCTGCAGACGGCCACCTCGTTGGGTGACGTGGGCGAGGGGACGGTCGGGGGGCCCATCCCGGCTGGAATCGTCACACCTTCTCCGGCCGTAGCCGCAGGGCCTCCCCCGCCCGGGTCGGCGGCGGCCCCCCCGGTTTGTTGGGCGGCGCCCTTTCTCCGCCCCGCGCGTTGACCCCGGGCGCCTAGGCTGGCGTCCGACCCGTTCGGCGCCCGCGAGAGGACGATCAGCATGGCCAAGATCATCTACACCTGGACCGACGAGGCCCCCTTCCTCGCCACCCACTCCTTCCTGCCAGTGATTCAGGCGTTCGCGGGCAGCGCGGGCGTCGAGATCGAGACCCGCGACATCTCGCTCGCGGGGCGCATCCTGGCCGTCTTCGCGGACGCCCTGCCCGCCGAGCAGCGCGTCGCGGACGACCTCTCCGAGCTGGGCGAGCTGGCGAAGACCCCCGAGGCGAACATCATCAAGCTGCCGAACATCTCGGCGTCGGTGCCGCAGCTCAAGGCCGCCATCGCCGAGCTGCAGGCCCTGGGCTACGACCTGCCCGACT
>JAKDIK010000182.1 GCA_030450535.1 Propionibacteriaceae bacterium | reverse complement strand
GCCACGGCGGTGAACCGGACGCCGGCGGCGTCCACCGTCTCGCCGCCGGCGAGCAGGCGCAGGTCGGAGGGGGCGGCGTGGTTGACGCCGAAGCGCTCGATGATCTCGACCGCCCACGGCTGGAGGGTGGCCACGTCGAACATCGACGCGTCCGCCGCATGGAGGTATGCCGGGACGTCGTGGGCGTCCGCCACGTCGGCGGCCGCGCCCACGTGATCGGGATGGCCGTGGGTGAGCAGGACCGCGTCGAGAGTGAGATTCCGGGCCGAGAGGATCTCACCGACGCCGTCGGCCGCGTTGACCCCGGGATCGACGACGACGGCGTGGGTGTCGTCGCCCGACCACACGTAGCAGTTGGCCTGGAGCGGCCCTGCCGGGAACGAGGTCACGAACATGGTTCCCACCCTAGCGATCGGACGCCACGCCACCCCACCACCGTTATGGGGCAAGATGGGTCCATGACTGACGCGCAGGGTCCGGCAAGCTTTGGCCGGGTCGATTCCGATGGCACCGTGTATGTGACGACGGCCGAGGGCGAACGCGCCGTCGGGCAGGTGCCGGACGTGTCCGCCGACGAGGCCCTGTCCTTCTTCGTGCGCCGCTACGAGGCGCTCGAGCTGGAGGTGACGCTGCTCGAGCAGCGGCTCTCGTCCGGGCTCGTGTCGCCGGAGGACGCGCGCAAGGCGATCGCCTCGGTCAACCGCTCGGTCAAGGACGCCCACGCCGTCGGCGATCTCGCCGCGCTGGCGTCCCGGCTGGACGCCCTCGCCCCCAAGCTCACCGAGGCCACCGAGGCCCGCAGGGCCGAGCGCGCCCGCCAGAACGAGGCGACCCGCGCCGCCAAGGAGACCATGGTCGGCGAGGCCGAGAAGCTCGCCGAGGGCAACGACTGGCGCGGCGGGGTCAACCGGTTCCGCGCGCTGCTCGAGGAGTGGAAGGCGCTCCCCCGCATCGACCGCGCCACCGACGACGCCCTGTGGCACCGCTTCAGCTCGGCCCGCACGACCTACACGCGCCGGCGCAAGGCGCAGTTCGCCGAGCAGTCGGTGAAGTGGGACGCCGCGAGGGCCACCAAGGAAAAGATCATCGCCGAGGCCCGCGAGCTGGCCGACTCCACCGATTGGGGGCCGACCGCCGGGGCGTTCCGCGACCTGATGAGCCGGTGGCGGGCCGCCGGTTCGGCCCAGCGGGACGCCGATGAGAAGCTGTGGACCGAATTCCGCGGGCTGCAGGACCAGTTCTTCAACGCGCGCACGCAGGCGCAGTCAGTGCAGGACGCCGAGTTCGTCGGCAATCTGGGCGCCAAGGAGGAGCTGCTGGCCAAGGCCGAGGCGGACATCCTGCCGGTGTCGGATCCGGGCGAGGCGCGCACCGCCTACCGGCAGTTCCTTCAGGAGTACAACGAACTCGGGAAGGTGCCCCGCGACGCGATGCGCCCGCTCGACAACCGCCTGCGCAAGCTGGAGACCGCGGTGAAGGACGCCGAGGCGGCCGAGTGGAAACGCACCGACCCGGAGGCGCGCCAGCGCGCCGAGGAGACCGTCGCCATGCTGAGCGCCGAGATCGACAAGCTGCAGGAGAAGATCGCCAAGGCCCAGTCGCGCGGCGACGCGTCGGCGGTGAAGAAGGCCGAGGACTCCGTCGCGGCCTACACGACCTGGCTCGACCAGGCCCGGGCCACCCTGGCGGACTTCACGCGCTGAGGCAGGTCCCGGGTTGGGGTCCCGGGCACCCCGCCCGGAGGCCGATCAGCCCGGCTTGACGCGGTTGACCTCGTAGACGCCCGGGAGTCGGCGCAGGCTGGTCACGACCGTCTCCAGCAGGCGCGGATCGGCGACCTGGAAGGTCAGCCGCATGGTGAACACGTGATCCCGGGTCGCGTTGGCGCTCACCGACATGATGGACGTGTGCAGCTCGGAGAGCACCCGCGTCACGTCCTGCAACATGCCCTGGCGATCGATGCCCTCCAATTGCACCGCCACGACGAACGCCGCGTCCGCCGTCGGGGCCCACGACACGGGCACCATCCGATCCGACATGCGCCGCAGCGACGTGACGTTCGTGCAGTCCTCGCGGTGCACCGAGATGCCGTCACCTCGGGTCACGAACCCGACGATGGGGTCGTCCGGCACCGGCAGGCAGCACTTGGCGAGCTTGGTGTAGAGCCCGGGATCCCCGTCCACGACGACGCCCGTGTGCCCGCGCGGCAGCTTACGGGAGGGCTGCAGCAGCAGCGCCTCGTCCACCAGGGACGCCTCGGCCGCGGCCACGCCGCCGCCCATCGATTCCACCAGCTGTTCGACGACCGCCTGGGCGCCGATGGTGCCCTCCCCCACGGCCGCCAGCAGCCCCTGGCTGTCCGGGACGTGGAAGTGCTGCGCCAGCCCGACCAGCACCTCGTTGGTCAGCAACCGGGTCGCCAACTGCTGGCGCTTCATCTGCCGGTTGAGCGCCTCCTTGCCGGACTCGATCGCCTCGTCGCGACGCTCCCGGCTGAAGTGCTGACGGATCTTCGACCGCGCCCGCGGGGTCTTCACGAACGTCAGCCAGTCGCGGCTCGGGCCCGCTGTCGACGACTTCGACGTGATGATGTCGACGGTCATTCCCATGTCGAGGGCCGAGTCGAGCGGCACGAGACGTCCGTTCACCCGTGCGCCGATGCACCGGTGACCGACTTCGGTGTGGATCGCGTACGCGAAGTCGACCGGCGTCGAGCCGGCGGGCAGCGAGATGACGTCGCCCTTGGGCGAGAAGACGAAGACCTCGTTCTTGGCGATCTCCTCGGTGAACGTGTCGAGAAACTCGCCGGAGTCCTCGGTCTCCTTTTGCCACTCCGAGATCGACTGGACCCAGGTGATTTCATCACCGGAGCTGCGGCCCTCTTTGTAGCGCCAGTGGGCGGCGACACCGTACTCGGCCTGGCGGTGCATGTCGTGGGTGCGGATCTGCAGTTCCACCGGCTTGCCGCCCGGCCCCAGCACCGTGGTGTGCAACGACTGGTAGAGGTTGAACTTCGGCATCGCGATGTAGTCCTTGAAGCGCCCCGGCACCGGCTTCCACCGGTTGTGCAGGGTGCCGAGGACGTCGTAGCAGTCGCGCTTGTCGTCCACCAGGATCCGGAGCCCGACGAGGTCGTAGATGTCATAGAAGTCCCGGCCGCGGACCATCATCTTCTGGTAGATCGAGTAGTAGTGCTTCGGCCGTCCGTACACCACGGCCTTGATCCTGTTGGCAGCCAGATCGGCCTTCACGTGGCCGATCACCGTGGCGAGGTACTGGTCGCGCAGCGGCGCCCGCTCGGCGACGAGCTTGACGATCTCGGAGTACACCTTGGGCTCCAGCACCGAGAACGCCAGATCCTCCAGCTCCCACTTGATGGCGCTCATGCCCAGCCGGTGGGCCAGCGGCGCGTAGATCTCGAGGGTGTCCTTCGCGATGCGGATCTGCTTGTCCTGCCGCAGCGACCCCAGCGTCCGCATGTTGTGCAACCTGTCGGCCAGCTTGATGACGAGGACGCGGATGTCGCGGCTCATCGCCACGACCATCTTGCGGATCGTCTCCGCCTTCGCCGTCTCGCCGTACTTGACCTTGTCCAGCTTGGTCACGCCGTCGACCATCCGGGCGATTTCCTCACCGAAGTCGGCGGTCAGCTGCTCCAGGGAGTAGTCGGTGTCCTCCACCGTGTCGTGCAGGAGGGCCGCGCAGATGGTCGCCTCGTTCAGGCCCAGCGTGGCCAGGACGGACGCCACCGCCAGCGGGTGCGTGATGTAGGGGTCACCGCTCTTGCGGAGCTGGCCCTCGTGGGCGCTCTCGGCGGTGCGGTACGCGCGCTCGATGAGAGCGGCATCGGCCTTGGGGTTGTGCTGCCGCAGCGCAGCCAGCAGCGGTTCGAGCTGGACGGCCCCCGCGGGACGCCCCGAGCCCAGCCGCGCGAGCATCTTGCGCATGCTGAGGCGTTCGGGGGCGCGCGCGGCGTCCCCCACCGCTGCGACATCGGCGGCCGGCGCGAGTTCGATCGCAGGCCGACCAACGGACGCCTGGTGCTCGCTCGGTCTCGTCTCGCTCATCGCACACCTCCGCTCGTGGGGTCGAGTCTAGGGCCCGGGCCGGACGCCGCCGCAACGCCCGGACGAGGCGTCCTATTCCGCGTCCGGCCTCGTGACCCGCGCCGCCTGGCTGCGCACCCGCGAGGGGCGCACGACAATGAGCTGGTCGCCGGTCTTCAGCTCCGCGCACGCCGGGTCGTAGAAGCGACGGAGCAATCCCCCGCGCACGACGCCGAGCGCCTGCTCGCCGTCGAGGTCGGACGCCGGGCGTCCCACCTCGTCGGGCGCGGCCAGGCGCTGGGTGATCTCCAGACCCTCGCCGTGGGTGAGCAGATCGTCCATGAGGACGCCCATGTCGGGGCTGAGCGTCGCCAGACCGACGAGGCGACCCACGGCGTCCGACGACGTCACGACGCCGTCCGCGCCGGACTGCCGCAGCAGCGACGCATTCTCGGCCTGCCGGACCGACGCGACGATGTGCGCGTGCGGGTTGAGCTGCCGCGCCGTGAGCGTGGCGAGGATGGCGGTGTCGTCGCGATTGACGGTGATGATGATCTGCTTCGCCTTGGGCAGCTCGGCCCGCCGCAGCAGATCGCGCGACGTCGCGTCCCCGTGGAACGCCGCCAGACCGTCGTGGTTGGCGGCATCGACGGCGATGGGGTTGGAATCGACCACCACCACCTTCTCGGCCCGGGCCCCGCTGCGCAGCAGCGTCTGCAGGGCGCTGCGCCCCATGGTTCCGTACCCCAGCAACACCGTGTGGTTGCGCATGTTCCTCCTCCAGCCGGCGTCCTGGATCGCCTGACGTCCCTGGTTGGCCAGCACCTCGAGCGTCGTGCCGACCAGCAACACTAGGAACGCGATGCGCAGCGGCGTCACGACGAGGGCGTTGAGCAGGCGGGCGTGGTCGGAGACCGGGGTGATGTCGCCGTAGCCGGTGGTCGTCACCGTCACCGTGGCGTAGTAGATGGCGTCGATCAGGCTGATGCCATCGTGGTTGATGTTGTCGGAATAGCTCGCGCGGTCGAACCAGACGACCGCCGTGTTCACGACCATGATCCCGACCACGAGCACGATCCGACGGATGATCTCCCGGAAGGGGTCCTCACGCAGCCGCGGCAGCCGGACGAGCGCCTCCGAGGCGGCGCGGTGCGGGCCGGAGACGCCCACGGCTCAGACCGTCACGACCGCCGAGATCGAGTCGATCCCGGTGTCGGTCAGCCTCGACCTGCCGTCGAGGAAGCCGAGCTCCATCAGGACGGCGACGTGCACGAGCTCGGCGCCCTGCCGCTTGATCAGGGACGCCGTGGCCCCGATCGTGCCGCCGGTGGCCAGGATGTCGTCGACGACGAGGACGCGGGCGCCCGGCCACAGGGCGTCGGTGTGCATGGCCAGCGTGGCCTGCCCGTACTCCAGCGCGAAGCTCTGCTCGATGGACGCGTACGGCAGCTTGCCGGGCTTGCGGACGGGCACGAAGCCGGCGCCGAGGTTGAGCGCCACGGGGGCGGCGAAGATGAACCCCCGCGCCTCCATGCCCACCACGATGTCGATCCCGGTGGGGGCCAGGGCGGTGATGGCCTCGACCGAGGTCCGGAAGCCCTCGGCGTCCGACAGCAGGGGGGTGATGTCCTTGAAGACGACGCCCGGCGCGGGCCAGTCGGGGACGTCGCGGATGAGCGCGCTGATGCGTTCGACGGTGCTGCTCATCGGCTGTCCTTTCGGCGTTCCGCGCGGCTGGTGTGGCGCGGCTGCTGTCGCGGACCGAG
>JAKDIK010000406.1 GCA_030450535.1 Propionibacteriaceae bacterium | reverse complement strand
CCGCAACGTCGAGGTCCCCGCCGAGGAGCCCCGCCTGTCGACCCTGGCCCGCTACGACGACGAGCACGCCTACCGCGTCCGGCTGGCTGAAGCCGCGCTCAGCTCCTCGGGCCAGACGACGCTGCTCACGCCGATCGTCTCCCCGGAGTGCCGCGGCTGCGTGTGGCAGCCGCACTGTCAGGCGCAGCTGGACGCCGACGATCTCTCGCTGCGGATCAGCAAGGCGCCGCTGGACGTCCACGAGGTGCGGACGCTGCGCCGCCTCGGCATCACCACCGTGGGCGAGCTCGCGCAGGCCGACCTGGAGACGCTCCTGGTCGACTACCTGCCGCGCGTCAGCCATCGTCCCGGCGGCGAGGCGCGCCTGCGCCGCGCCCACCACCGCGCGCAGATGATGGACGCCGGAGTCGAGTTGGAACGCACCAACGACGAGCCCCTCGACCTGCCCCGCCACGATCTCGAGATCGACATCGACATCGAGACCTCGGCGGACGACCGTGTGTACCTGTGGGGCTTCTGGGTGGACGACCCCACTTCCGGTGCGCCCCACTACCGGGAGTTCAGCACCTTCGCGTCGCTCGACGACGCCGCCGAGGCCGCGCTGGCGGCGTCCGCCCTGGGCTGGTTGCGGGAGGTCTCCCGCGGGCGGGACTTTGCGGTCTACCACTACTCCGACTATGAGGTGCTCCGCATCCTCAAGCTGGCACCGCGCCTACCGGGGGACGATCTTGCCGCATGGGCCCGCGAGGCCGTCGCCGAGCGGTTCGTCGACCTGTTCGCCGTCGTGCGCGACCACTATCTCGGCGCGAACGGGCTGGGCCTGAAGGTGGTCGCGGCGGCGGTGACGGGGTTCGCCTGGCGCGACGAGGATCCGGGCGGGCTCAACAGCCAGAGCTGGCACGCCGACGCGGTCGGCCACGAGGACGCCGGCGTCCGGGAGCTCGCCCGGGTGCGGGTCCTGGAGTACAACGAGGACGACGTCCGCGCCACGTGGCACCTGCGCCGCTGGCTGCGCGAGCAGGACTGAGCCCCACCGGGTCAGCCCAGCAGGGCGCCGATCAGGATGCCGACGGCGCTGGCGAGTTCGCCCAGGCCCGTCAGTTTCAGCACGCGGATCAGCTCCAGCCCGTGCGCCCCGTCCAGCACGAGGCGTACCGGACCGGCCAGCAGCACCATCATCGCGAGCCCCAGCAGGGCCCACCACGTGCTCGTGGCCGCCACCTGCACCACGGCGAACACGCCCAGGGCCACCAGCGCCACGTAGAGCCAGCGCGCCCAGCGATCCCCCAGCCGGACGGCCAGCGTCCGCTTGCCCACCCGGGCGTCGCCGGCTCGATCGCGAAGGTTGTTCGCCACGAGGATCGCGGACGCCAGCGCCCCGCACGCGACGCCGCCCCACACGGACGCCCCGGGCACAGCGCCCAGCTGGACGTAGGTCGTCCCTATCGTCGCCACGAGCCCGAAGAACACGAAGACGAAGACCTCGCCGAGCCCCGCGTAGCCGTAGGGCCGGCGTCCGCCGGTGTAGAACCACGCGGCGAGGATGCACAACGCCCCCACGGCCAGCAGCCACCACGCGCTGGTCAACACCACCAGCACCAGGCCCGCCACTGCAGCCAGGCCGAAACAGGCGAACGCCGCGACCCTCACGGCCCCCGGCGAGGCAGCTTTGGACCCCACCAGCCGTTGCGGGCCGACCCGGGCGTCGTCGTCGGTGCCCCGGACGCCGTCGGAGTAGTCGTTGGCGAAGTTCACCCCCACCTGCAGCGCGAGAGCGACCACCAGCGCGAGCAGCGCGTGCAGTGGCCGGAAGCCGCCCGCCCACAGCGCCACCGCGGTGCCCACGCCCACCGGCGCCACC
>JAKDIK010000181.1 GCA_030450535.1 Propionibacteriaceae bacterium | reverse complement strand
GTCGGGGCGGGGCGGTCAGCTCGGTGCGGTCAGGGCGGGGATGCGCAGCGCCGCGGCGGCCGCGTCGAGCGAGGCCTGCTGCTGGGCGGCGTACAGCTCCATCGGATCGTGGACAACCCGGCCCATCGCGTCGGCCAGCCACCCCTCGTCGCGGGGCGCCCCCTCGCGGGTGCTGTCGCGGCTGCCGGCCGAATCGAGGTTGGACGCGAAGATCCCGGCCGCCGAGCGCGGCAGGAAGTCCTCGTACACGATCGGCGTCCGCACGAGCGCGCCGGATGCCAGCAGCTCGGCCAACGATGACGGTGCCCCGTCGTCCGCCGGCCTCCCCCGCGCCCCCGGGACGGCCGTGTACTCGAAGAAGGCCAGGCCGGCGTCCGCGAGCCCCTGCTCGGTGGTCGGCAGGTGCTCGCGCCAGACGGCGAGCTTGACCTCGTTGCGCTCGGCCGGGGTCGCGCCGGCGGCGCCCTCATCGACGGCCACGATCATGCGGTCGTAGCGGTCACGGCCGGCCGGGGTGAGCGCGATGCCGCGCTGCTCTACCTCGCCGAAGCGCACGCTCAAGGTGCCGTCGACGACCGAGCCGTCCGGCTCGCGGAACCGCCGACGCTCGGCGAGCGCCTTGAACGACGTCTGGCGGAGCAGGACGTCCGGGCCCTCCCAGCGCGGCGGCCCCTGGATCTCATCGATCATCGTGATGCCGAGGGCCGCCATGCGGGCGTACAGGTCGTCGATGTCGAGCACCCGGGGGGTGAGGTGGTTGATGTGGGTCGTCGTGACGCCGCCGATGTCCGCCGCCACCCCCGAGACATGGGCGAGGCGGCCATACCAGGCCCGGTCCACCGGCTCGTCGGAGAGCTCGAAGCACGCCGTCGCCAGCCGCAGGAAGCGCTCGGCGTCGGCGTCGGAGAGCCCGCCGTCGGCCTCGGCGCGGGCGGCCAGCTCGACGACCTCATCGCCGAAGAGCGTCCGCGCGGCGAGGAAGGCGTCCAACTCGGCGGTGAGGTCGGCGTCGAAGTAGCGCCGGTCGTCGGTGACGAGCACCGAGGTGAACACCCGGAACGGGTTGAGCGCCAGCGCCCCGGACGTCGTCGGCCGGAACGCCGTCGACACGATCGGGAGCGACGTGGCGGCGTCCCCCCGCAGGTCGTAGAAGCCGACGGGCTCCATGCCGAGCGCCGCGAAGATCTGGGCGACGCGGCGCAGCTCGGCGGCCGTGCCCACCCGGATCGCCCCGTGCCGCTCGGCGGTGACGCGATCGATGCGCCCCAGCCGCTCGGCGGTGTCGGGGTGGGCGGCCGCGACGTCGGTGTTCACGGCCGTCGAGACGTCGACGAGGGTGTGGTAGGCGGGCACCTCGGCGCCGTACATCGCCGACAGCGACCGCGCGAACGCGGCGCGCAACCGGTGGCTGTCGTACATCAGTTCTCCATGGCGGTCAGGACGCGGTCGATCGCGTCGAGGGCGCGGTCGATGGTGGCGACGTCCACGGTCAGCGGTGGACGGACGCGCAACGAGCGGCGCCCACAGCCCAGCATGAGGATGCGCTCGTCGTCGGCCAGGCGCCGCAGCGCCTCGGCGCGGGCGGCGCCATCCGGCAGCGAGATCGCGCACATGAGCCCGATGCCGCGCGGGTTGGTGACGCTGGCGTGGCGCACGGAGAGGTCGACCAGCCGGGCGAGCAGGTGCTCCCCGACGCGGCGGGCGTTGCCCATGAGGTCGTCGCGCTCGATGATCTCCATGATCCGCCGGCTGCGGACCATGTCGGTCAGGTTGCCGCCCCACGTGGAGTTGATGCGGCTCGGCACCTCGAACACGTTGTCACGCACCTCGTCGACGCGGCCGCCCGCGGTGATGCCGCACACCTGCAGCTTCTTGCCAAAACTCATCACGTCGGGCACCACGCCGTAATGCTGCCAGGCCCACGGGGTACCGGTCATGCCGCCGCCGGTCTGCACCTCGTCGAAGAGGAACAGGGCGTCGTGGGCGTGGACCATCTCCTTCATGGCGGCCAGGAACTCCGGGCGGAACCGGTGGTCGCCGCCCTCGCCCTGGATCGGCTCGGCGATGAAGGCTGCGATGTCGTGCGGATGCGCCGCGAAGGCGGCCTCGGCCTGGTCGAGGGCGTGGGCCTCGACGGCGTCCATGTCGCGCTCCGCGGCCCAGTAGGGGCTGTCGATACGCGGCCAGCCGGGCAGTTTGGGGAAGCGGTCGGTCTTGTTGGGGTCGGTGTTGGTGAGCGTCATGGTGTAGCCGGTGCGCCCGTGGAAGGCATCGGTGAGGTGCATGATGCGCGTGCCCAGGTCGCGGCTGCGGCCGTGGAGTTCGTTGTGGCGGGACTTCCAGTCGAACGCCACCTTGAGGGCGTTCTCGACGGCCAGACCCCCGCCGTCGATGAAGAAGTAGTGCGGCAGCGCCGGGTCGCCCATCACCCGCTCGAACGTCTCGACGAACCGGGCCATGGCCACGGTGTAGATGTCGGAGTTGCTCGGCTTGTTCTGCGCGGCCTCGAGCAGTTCGGCACGGAACTCCTCGTCGTCGGCGATCCCCGGGTGGTTCATGCCCAGCGGGTTGGACGCGAAGAACGTGAACATGTCGAGGAACTCGGCGCCGGTCTCGGCGTCCACCAGCGTGGTGCCGCGGGACGCGGTCAGATCGAGAACCAGCGGCAGGCCATCCAGCAACAGATGGCGTTCCAGCACCTCCCGCACCCGATCGGCGGCCAGTGTTCCCCCAGCGAGCGTCTCCACCATTTCTGAAGCATAACCCCAGATCCGCCATCAGATCTAGCGTACCGATTGGAACGGACGCCACTCCTTGCGGTCAGGCCGCCCACGGCGCGGTGGCCCACCACGGCGCACGTGGCCATCACACGCCCATCCCGGCGCGCGTGAGGATGCCGTAACACGGGCTCAACGCGGACGCCCCCGCGGCGTAACGCAACCCCAGCACGCTGAAGCCATGGAATCGACCAACGTGTTCCTCCAGGGTGTCCGCACGGTCACGGGCGCCGGCCTGGATTTCCCCGCCCCTGCCGATCCGCCGCTCACCCACGTCGTGGCCGGGGGATCCGTGTGCCAGGCGTTGTACTTCCGGGGAGGCAACAGCACCGACGAGCTCGTCCTTGCTGTCCTCACCCGTGACGGCGAGCCCATGCGCTACTTCCCCATCGGCGCGAAGGCGGACACCCACGTCGCGCTGCGGGTCGTCGAGGACGTGATGGGCGACTCCGTCCTCGAACTGCTGCTGGCGGCCCCGGCGGGGGTGAGCGGCGATGTCGTCGTCGACCTCGGCCTGGTGGAGTACTGATGACCCCCCGGCAGCGCCTGGTCGTCATCGGCAACGGCATGGCCGGCGCGCGCACGGTCGAGGAGATCCTCGCTCGCGCCCCCGACATGTTCGACATCACGATGTTCGGCGAGGAGCCGCACGGCAACTACAACCGCATCGCGCTCTCCCACGTGCTCGCCGGCGAGGAAGATTTCGAGTCGATCTTCCTCAACACCCTCGACTGGTACGCCACCCACGACATCACCCTGCACGCCGGCGTCCGGGCCAAGCGGATCGACCGCTTCGCCAAGATCGTCTACGCCGACGACGGCTCGGAGACGCCGTACGACAAACTCATCATCGCCACCGGCAGCCGGTCGTTCATTCCCGACATCCCCGGCATCCGGGACCGCTACTCCGAACTCCGCACGGGCGTCTTCGGGTTCCGCACCATCGAGGACACCCGCGCGATGCTCGACTACGCGCGCGCCGCCGAGCGCCGGGCGGTGGTGATCGGCGGCGGTCTGCTCGGCCTCGAGGCCGCGCACGGGTTGCATCGGCAGGGCACCGACGTCACGGTGCTGCAGCGATCCGGCACGATCATGAACCAGCAATTGGACGCCGCGGGCGGCGCCGTCCTCGCCGGGGTGCTGTCGAACATGGGCATCAAGGTCATCACGAACGCCCGTACGCTGGCCGTCGACTACGTGCCGCGATCCGGCATCAAGGGGGTGCAGCTGGACGGTCGCGACCCCGTCCCCTGCGACATGGTCGTCGTGACCGCCGGCATCCGCCCCGAGACCTCGGTCGCCCTCATCTCGGGGTTCACCGTGGCCCGCGCGATCGTCGTGGACGACACGATGCGCACCATCGACGACGACGACGTGTACGCCGTCGGCGAGTGCGTCCAGCATCGCGGCGAGGTGTACGGCCTCGTCGCTCCCCTGTGGGAGCAGGGATCCGTGCTCGCCGACAACCTCACCGGCGTCAACCCGACCGCCCGCTACACCGGCACGAAGACCACGACGAAGCTCAAGGTCGCCGGCATCGACGTCGCCGCGATGGGGCTCCGGGCCCCCGAGCGTGAGGGCGACGAGCAGGTCGTGTTCTCCGAGCCGAAGCGCGGCGTCTACAAGTCGGTGATCGTGCGCGGGAACAAGGTGATCGGCGCCACGATGCTCGGCGACGCCAGCCGCGTCCCGTTCCTGACCCGCGCCTTTGACCAGGGGCTCGACCTGCCCGAGACGCGCGCCGAACTGCTCTTCGATCTCGGCACCGCGCCCGAGCAGTCGGTGGCCGACCTGCCCGACGACGCCCAGATCTGCAACTGCAACGGGGTGAACAAGGGCACGATCGTGTCGGCGGTGCGGGGCGGATGCACGTCGCTCGGCGCGGTCATGGACGCCACCCGCGCCGGTAAGGGCTGCGGCTCGTGCAAGGAGCAGGTCTGCCAGATCCTCGAGTGGGCCGCCGGCGACGCGGTGACCGTCGACGAGTCGGCAAGCTGGTACGTGCCCGCCATCCCGCTCGCCAAACCAGAGCTCATGGCCGCCATCCGGGCCCAGGGTCTGACGTCGGTGTCGTCGGTGTTCGCCGCCCTCGCCCCGGACGGCCACCCCGATGCCCGCTCGAAGATGGGGATGGCGTCCCTGCTGAAGATGATGTGGGGCGCCGACTACGTGGACGAGCGCGACGCGCGCTTCATCAACGACCGCGTCCACGCCAACATCCAGTCCGACGGCACGTTCTCGGTGGTGCCCCAGATGAAGGGCGGGGTGACCTCACCCGACCAGCTGCGGCGCATCGCCGACGTCGCCGACAAGTACGCGATCCCCATGGTGAAGCTCACCGGCGGGCAGCGCATCGACCTGCTGGGCGTCCGCAAGGAGGACCTGCCCAAGGTGTGGGCCGACCTCGACATGCCCAGTGGCTTCGCCTACGGCAAGTCCTTCCGCACGGTGAAGACGTGCGTGGGCCAGGAATTCTGCCGCTTCGGCACCGGCGACTCAACGTCGCTGGGCATCGAGCTGGAGTCACGGTTCCAGGGCCTCGAGTCACCGGCGAAGATCAAGATGGCCGTCTCGGGCTGCCCACGCAACTGCGCGGAGAGCTACGTCAAGGACGTCGGCGTCGTGGCCGTCGAGGGCGGTCGGTGGGAGCTCTGGATCGGCGGCGCCGCCGGTGCCCACATCCGCAAGGGCGATCTGCTCGCCACGGTGGACAGCCGCGCCGAGGCCATCGTGCTCTCGGGCCGGTTCATCCAGTACTACCGCGAGAACGCGACATGGCTGGAGCGCACCTACGCGTTCGTGCCGCGGGTGGGGCTGACGGAACTCCAGGAGATCCTGGTCGCCGACCGCGACGGGGTGTGCGCCGGACTCGACGAGCGGCTGCAGGCGTCTGTGGACTCCTACGCCGACCCCTGGCTCGACCGGGACGCCCCGGCCACGCCGGGCCAGTTCCGCGCGTCGCTGCCCCTCATCCCGCTGCCACTGGTTCCGATCTCAGGAGGTCACGCATGACGCAGGCCCAGGCTGTCGAGGTGGTCGTCTGCGCGCTGGA
>JAKDIK010000405.1 GCA_030450535.1 Propionibacteriaceae bacterium | reverse complement strand
AGCCGCCATGGGCGGCGAGAGCGTCGAGGAGCACGATCAGCGCGCTGCGGACGCGGTCGCGGGCGCCGGCATGCTCGCCGGCCCGGTCGGCCTCGTCGCGGCGCGCCGCCACCTCGGCGGCGGTGCGGCGCAGCGCCGCGGCGTACAGCTCGGGTTTGCTGGAGAAGTGCTTGAAGACGAGCGCCTCGGACACCCCGGCCGCCTCGGCCACCTGCGCGACGGACATGTCCGCGTAGGGGCGATCGGCGAGGACGGTTGCCGCTGCGGCCAGGATGCCCTCGCGCCGCTCGGCTCCCGCCAAGCGTGTGCGCGGGGCATCATGGGAATTCACGAGCAGCATGCTAGCGCACCAGGTGAGCTGGACTCACCCAGCAAGGTGATTTAGACTCACCATGTTGGTGAGCCATACTCACCTCGTGGCGCGGGACCCACACGACCCACACGACCCACACGACCCACACGACCCACACGACCCACACTTCTTACACGACCGACACGACCCGCACTTCCCACACCACCCACACGACCCCCCAAGGAGAAACCGCGATGACCTGGACCGATCACGTGATCTGGTGGCACGTCTACCCGCTGGGGTTCACCGGCGCGCCGATCCGGCCGTCGAGCGACGCCGAGCGTGCGCTCACCCATCGCCTCGGGCACCTCACCGGCTGGCTGGACCACGTGGTGGAGCTGGGCTGCAACGGGCTGCTGCTGGGCCCGGTGTTCGACTCGCAGACCCACGGGTACGACACGCTCGACTTCTTCCGCATCGATCCCCGACTGGGCGATGACACCGACTTCGACGGCCTCGTCGCGGGGGCGCGCGCCCGCGGCGTCCGCCTGTTGCTCGACGGGGTGTTCAACCACGTGGGGCAGGAGCACCCACTGGTCCGGGCCGCGATGGCGAGCCCCGATGCGCCCGAGAACGCGCTGTTCCGGATTGACTGGAGCTCCGGCGAGCCACGTCCGGCCGATTTCGAGGGGCACGGCTCGCTGGTCGCGCTCAATCACGACTCCGACGCCGTCGTCGACCTGGTCGCCGACGTCATGCTGCACTGGCTGCGGCGCGGCATCGACGGCTGGCGGCTGGACGCCGCGTACGCCGTGCCCGCGGAATTCTGGGCGAAGGTGCTGCCGCGCGTGAGGGCGGAATTCGGTGAGGCATGGATTCTCGGCGAGATGATCCACGGGGACTACGCGGGCTACGTGCAGGCGTCCGGGCTGGACTCGGTGACGCAGTACGAGCTGTGGAAGGCCACGTGGAGCTCGTTGCACGACGGCAATTTCTTCGAACTGGACCATGCGCTGACGCGCCACAACGCGCTCTTGGAGGTGTGCGCGCCCAACACGTTCGTGGGCAACCACGACGTCACCCGGATCGCGACGCGGGTGGGTCCGAAGCTGGCCGTGCTGGCGGCGACGATCCTGTTCACCGTGGGCGGGGTGCCGAGCGTGTACTACGGCGACGAGGAGGGCTTCACCGGCACCAAGCGCGAGGACTGGGGCGGCGACGACGACGTACGGCCGTACCTGCCGGTTCGCCCCGAGGAGTTGTCGACGCTCGGGGCCGGGATGCGCCGGGTGTATCAGGACCTCATCGCCGTGCGTCGGCAGCATCCGTGGCTGATCCGGGCTCGAGTGGAGCAGGTCGAGCTGACGAACACCCGCTTGGTGTACGACGCGGTGGGCGAGGGCGGCGAGAAGCTCCGGGTCGAGTTGGACGCCGAAGACGCCACCGCCCGGATCTCCCGCGACGGCGTCCAGCTGTGGGAGGGATCACGCCGCTGACATGGCAAGAGCGCGCAGCCCACGAACACCGTTTTGGACCCGACTTTGTGGCGCCATGGCGCCCCCCACTCGGGGGCCAAA
>JAKDIK010000180.1 GCA_030450535.1 Propionibacteriaceae bacterium | reverse complement strand
GCACCCTCGTGCACGCCGCCGACGCGGCCGCGGCGGAGGCGTGCACGAGGTTGCGGCTGGTCGAGGTGGCGAGATCGCCGCGGATGCTGCCCGGGGTGGCGACGATGCCGTCGGTGGCGCCGTTGAGGGCGCGGACGGCCTCGATCGCGCGCTCGCCCTCGAGCACGAGCGCAACGAGCGGACCGGACGTGATGAATTCGCGCAGCCCAGGGTAGAAGGGGCGCTCGACGTGCTCGGCGTAGTGCCGATCCGACAGCGCGGTGTCGATCGTGCGCAGATCCATGGCCACGATCGAGAGCCCCTTGGCCTCGTAGCGCGCCAGGATCGTGCCGGCGAGGCCGCGCGCCACCGCGTCGGGCTTGAGCAGGACGAGGGTTCGTTCGGTCATGGCGCCAAATCTAGAGGATGCTGACGGCCCAGCGCGTCGATGCGCCGCCCCAGCACGTACATGAGCACGTGCAGGCCGGCGAACAGCGCACCGATCGCGTACATCCATGGGGTGAGCAGTCCGAGCGCGATGCCGATGACCTGGACCAGCCAACCGAGCCACCAGCCCCACATCTTCCGATAGGTTCCGGCCGCCACCACGGCGAGCACCGCGGCGCCCGCGCCGGCCGCGACCGCCAGGCCGACGGGAGTGGCGTCCACCTGGATCATGCCGGCGATGGCGAGCGCGAAGACGATGGCCTCGAACGCCAGGTTCGCGGCGAGCGCCCGCGCCATCGGGTTGCCCGGGGCAAGCCGCCTCACGCGTCCTCGCCCCACGCGTCCGGATCGTCGTGTCGGTCCAGGGAATCCGGATCATCCGGCCGGGCGTACTGATCGCCCTCGTCGGAACCCTCGTCCCCCACCAGCAGCGAGCGCGCCTCGCCGGCGAGGATCACCGAGCCCAGGATCAGGACGCCCGCGGCGATCCCCGCCTCGTCGGCCAGCGAGACGGCGAGTTCGAGGGCGTCCGGTAGCGACGCGCGGACGTGCACCCGCTCGGCCCCGAAGCGGTCGGACGCCGCCTCACCGAGGTCGTCGGCGGGTAGCCCGCGATCGGTCGAGGCCACCTGCGTGCAGACGATGGTCTGGGCCTGTTCCTCGACGAGTTCAAGGATCCCGTCGACGTCCTTGTCGGCCATGACGCCCAGCACGGCGATCAGGGGCTGGAAGCCGAACGCCTCCTCGACGCCGGCCAGCGTCGCGCCGACGCCGTGCGGGTTGTGGGCGGTGTCGAGCACCACCGTGGGGCTGCGGCGCACCACCTCGAGTCGCGCCGGGGCGGAGACGGACGCCAACCCCTCGGCCAGCACGTCGGGCGCGATCCCGCGCCCCCCCAGGAACGCCTCGACGGCGGCCACCGCGAGCGCCGCGTTGGCGGCCATGTGGGCGCCGAACAGCGGCAGGAACAGGTCCCCGATCGGACCGTCCGCCGCGTCGATGCGCAGCACCTGGCCGCCGACGGCGGGGGTCCGGTCGAGCAATGCGAAGTCGCGGCCCTCGGCCAGCAGCCGGACGCCGGCGTCCGCGGCCCGCCGGGCCAGGACGGCGGCGACATCCGCGCGCTGGTCGGCCGAGACGGCGACGCCGCCGGGCTTGATGATGCCCGCCTTCTCCTGCGCGATCGCGGCGGGGGTGGCGCCGAGCAGGTGGGTGTGGTCGAGGTCGATGGGGCAGACGACCGCCACGTCGGCGTCCGCCACGCTGGTGGCGTCCCAGGAGCCGCCGAGCCCGACCTCGACGACGGCGACGTCGACGGGCGCCTGCGCGAACGCCTCGTAGGCGAGCCCTGTGATCACCTCGAAGAACGTCATGGGGATGTCGTCGATCCGGCGGGCGTCCACCAGCTCGACCAGCGGCAGCACGTCGGCCACCAGGGCGTCGAAGGCGTCGGCGCTCATGGGCTGGCCGTCGATCGCGATGCGCTCGGTGACGTCGACGAGGTGGGGCGAGCTGAGGCGTCCGACCCGCAGGCCGAGGGCGCGGAGCAGCGCCTCGATCATGAGCGCCGTGCTGCCCTTGCCGTTGGTGCCGGTGAGCTGGATGACGGGGAAGGCGCGCTGGGGCTCGCCGAGCAGCTCGGTGAGGGCCCGGATGCGCTCCAGGCTGGGTGCGACGCGGTGCTCGGGCCAGCGGGACTGGAGTTGCGCGACGATGTCGGTGTGGGTCGTCATGGTGGGCCAAGCCTAATGGGCGCCGCGCGGGCGACAGGGGAGCACGCGGTATCGTTGAACCCGTGATCACCCCGACGTCCGCCGGCCCGCGCACCTGGCACGGCTGGGTGGGCTTGGCCGCCCGCGTCCTGCTCGGCGGCGTCCTGCTGGTGGCCGGCGCGCTGAAGCTGCCAGCCCTGGGGGAATCCATCAACGCCGTGATGGCATACCGGTTGTTGCCCTACGACCTCGTCCCGATCGTCGGCACCGCGCTGCCCCTCATCGAGGTGTCGGTGGGTCTGCTGCTCCTCACGGGCACGTACACGCGGGTCGCCGGGGCCCTCGGTGGGCTGTTGATGGTGGCCTTCATCATCGGGATCGCGAGCGCCTGGGCCCGCGGGCTGGCGCTCGACTGCGGCTGCTTCGGCGGCGGCGGAGAGATCCCGCTGGAGGAGGCGCTGGCGGCCTACCCGTGGGAGATCGCCCGCGACGTCGGCCTGCTGGCCTGCGGCGCGTGGCTCACGGTGTTCCCGCGCACGCCGTTCGCGGTGGACAACCAGCGCCTGCCCGATCGCCCCGCCGACGTCGACGACGCGCACGCCTCCGCGTCCGCCACCCGCGCCTGACCGACACGACCCCGACCACAGGAGAAAACACCCGATGGCCAGTTCCACGTCCAACCGCCGCGAGCAGCTGCGCCGCCAGCAGGAGGCGGCCGAGCGTCAGAAGAAAACCAACCGGATCATCGGGCTGTCCGCCGGCGCGGTCGCCCTGGTGCTCGTCGGCGTGCTGATCTTCGTGCTCGTGCAGAACATGGGCGGCAACCGCGTGGCGCAGGTGGCGCCGCAGGGTTCCACCAACTCGATCGTGGTGAACACCACCCCGGCGCCGGAGTCGGCACCGACGGTCACCATCTACCTCGACTACCAGTGCCCCAACTGCCGCACCTTCGAGGAGTCCTACGGCGACATGCTGGCCAGCGAGGCGGACGCGGGCACGTGGACGCTGCAGAACAAGACGATGACCTTCATGGACAACAACCTTCAGAACACGGCCTCCAGCCGGGCGGCCATCGGTGCCGCCTGCTCCGCCGTCGTGGCTCCCGAGATGTACCCGCAGTACAACATGGGGGTGTACCAGAACCAGTCCCCCGCGGAGGTGCGCGGTTCCGAGGGGTACTCCGACGAGCTGCTGCGTGACAGCCTCCCGGCGCAGGTCGGCATCACCGGGGAGTCGCTGACGCAGTTCCAGTCCTGCTACGACAACCAGGCCACCCGCGACTTCGTGAGCACCGTCGAGCGCAGCGCCTACGACGACGGCGTGACCGGCACGCCGACGATCTCCGTCAACGGCACGGTGCTCGACCTGCGCCAGCTCACCGACGGTTCGCCCGCCGCGCTGAAGGCGCTCATCCTCGCCAACGCCTGATCCCGGCCGGCCCCACGTGGGCGCTCCGGCCCCACCGAGCATTTGGACCCGAGGAAATGGCGCCATGGCGCCATTTCCTCGGGTCCAAATGCGCATCGGCCGGCGAGGTTCCCGCCCACTGGATGCGTCTCACCCGGGCGGCGCAGGCCGTGGACGATGTGACGGTGAGGGTGCACCGGCCGTAACATCGCGCCCATGACCACACGTCCCGCCACGTCCACTTCCGCGTCGACCCCGACCGGCTGGACCGTACCCGAGCGCCCCGCGCTCGAGGGGTTGGAGGACGCCTGGTCGCAGCGCTGGCGCGAGCAGGGCACCTACGCGTTCGTGCGCCCCGAGCGCCGCGAGCAGGTGTTCAGCATCGACACCCCGCCGCCGACCGTGTCGGGCTCACTGCACGTGGGGCACGTGTTCAGCTACACCCACACCGACCTCATCGCGCGCTACCAGCGGATGAACGGCAAGCGCGTGTTCTACCCGATGGGTTGGGACGACAACGGCCTGCCCACCGAGCGCCGCGTGCAGAACTACTACGGCGTCCGCTGCGACCCGTCGATCCCCTACGACCCGGACTTCGCGCCGCCGGCCAAGCCGGATCCGAAGCGTCAGGTGCCGATCAGCCGCCGCAACTTCATCGCGCTGTGCCACGAGCTGACCGCGGTCGACGAGCAGGTGTTCGAGGACCTGTGGCGCCATCTCGGCCTGTCGGTCGACTGGGACACCCTCTACACCACGATCTCGGACGACAGCCAGCGGGTCGCCCAACTCGGCTTCCTGCGCAACCACGCGCGGGGCGAGGCCTACCTGGCCGAGGCGCCGACGATGTGGGACGTGACGTTCCAGACCGCCGTGGCCCAGGCCGAGCTGGAGGCGCGCGAGTACCCCGGCCACTACTACCGCGTGGCCTTCCACGGTGCGGCGGGGCCCGTCCACATCGAGACCACCCGGCCCGAGCTCATCGCGTCCGTCTGCGCCCTGATCGCCCACCCCGACGACGAGCGCTACGCCCCGCTGTTCGGAACGACCGTGACCTCGCCGGTGTTCGGGGTGGAGATCCCGGTGCTGCCCCACCCGCTGGCCGAGAAGGACAAGGGCTCGGGCATCGTCATGTGCTGCACCTTCGGCGATCTCACCGACGTGCAGTGGTGGCGCGAGCTGCGGTTGCCCACGCGGGTGGTGCTCGGCCGCGACGGACGCCTGCAGCGCGAGACCCCCGACTGGCTCGTGAACGCCGCGCCGTACGAGCAGCTCGCCGGCAAGACGACGTTCACCGCCCGCGAGGCGATGGTCGCACTGCTCGCCGAGGCCGGAGATCTGGACGGCGAGCCCAAGCCCACCACCCGCATGACGAACTACTACGAGAAGGGCGACAAGCCGCTCGAAATCGTGTCGACGCGGCAGTGGTACCTCACCAACGGGGGCCGCGACCCCGAACTGCGCGCCGCGCTGCTGGCCCGCGGCGAGGAGCTCGCCTGGGTGCCGGAGCACATGCGGCACCGCTACGGCAACTGGGTCAACGGGCTGAACGGCGACTGGCTGATCAGCCGGCAGCGGTTCTTCGGTGTGCCGTTCCCCGTGTGGTACCCGCTGGACGCCGACGGTGAGCCCGACACTGCGCATCCGATCCTGGCGCCCGAGGACGCCCTGCCCGTCGATCCGGCCTCGCAGCCGGCGCCCGGCTACGAGGAGGGCCAGCGCGGCGTCCCGGGTGGTTTCATCGGCGACCCGGACGTCATGGACACCTGGGCGACCAGCTCGCTGACGCCCCAAATCGTGTGTGGCTGGGAGCGCGACGAGGAGCTGTGGGGGCTCACCTTCCCGATGGATCTCGCCCCGCAGGCCCATGACATCATCCGCACGTGGCTGTTCAGCCGCGTGGTGCGCGCGCACCTGGAGGACGGCTCGCTGCCCTGGCGCCGGGCGATGATCTCGGGATTCGTGACCGACCCCGACCGCAAGAAGATGTCCAAGTCGAAGGGCAACGTGGTCGTGCCCACCGAGATCCTGGAGAGGTTCGGGGCGGACGCCGTGCGCTGGCGCGCCGCCATGGCGCGCCCGGGGATGGACTCCCCCTTCGACGAGACCCAGATGAAGGTCGGCCGACGCCTCGCGATGAAGATCCTGAACGCGAGCAACTTCGTGCTGGGCATCGCGTCCGCGCCGCTCGAGTCGAACGAAGGCGCGGCGAACGAGGGAGGGGCGGACGAGGGAGGGGCGGACGAGCCCGCGGCGAACGAGCCAGCGGCACCGGCCCCTGGGCAGGCGGGTGACCGC
>JAKDIK010000404.1 GCA_030450535.1 Propionibacteriaceae bacterium | reverse complement strand
CGCCGGCTGGATCCTGTTCGCCGGCTCCAGCCTGCCCGGCGGCGCGTTCCAGGCCGGCGCCGTGCTGGGCGCGGCGCTCGTGGCCGTGCGCATCACCGGCGTCGCCGCCGTCGACCTGCGCTGGTGGGACGCCGGTGCGGCGCTCGGCCCACTCGCCTTCATCGGCCTCGCGGCCGCGGGCCTGGCCTTCGGCGGCTGGCTCGTTCTGCCCACCGGGGCGGCCGGCGTCCTCATCGTGGCGCTCGAGGCCGTCCTCACCGTGGCGATCGCGGTCTCGCTGGCGCTGCTCGTCTCGGCCGTCGGCGAGGCCGTCGGAACGGACGCCGAGGTGGCCACGTGAGCAGCACCGTCTTCTTCGCCGCGGTCGGGGCCGTCGTGCTCGTGCTGGGTATCGCTCGCCTGCTGCAGGCCCGCGACTGGATCGTTCGCCTGCTCGCCCTCAACGTGAGCAGCGCGGGTGCACTCGTGATTCTCGTCTGCCTCGCGTGGGACGGCGAGCGCACCGACCCCGTGCCCCACGCGCTGGCGCTCACCGGCATCGTCATCATGGTCGCCGTCACCGGGGTCGGGCTGGCCCTGGCGCGGCTGGTGGAATCCGAGGCGGAGGACGGCGCATGACCCCCGACCTGCTCGGCCCGGCCCTCGTGCTCGCGCCGCTCGTGCTGGGCATCGCCTGCTGGGTGGTGCCCGTCCGGCTGCGGCCCGCCACCTCGCTCGTGGGCCACGGACTGCTGCTCGTGGGTGCCGCCACGCTCGCGTTCGTCGTCACCACCGCCGGCGTCCAGACCCACGACCTCGGCGGCTGGGCGCCGCCGCTCGGGATCGCGGTGCGCGCCGACGGGTTGGGCACGGTGTTCGTGCTGCTCGCCGCCGTCGTGGTGTTCGCGGTCGCCTGCCACGCGGCCGCGGTCGGCGGACAGTCGCCCTCGGTGTGGGCGCTGATGGCGTTGCTGCAGGCGGGGCTGGGCGCGGTCTTCCTCACCGGCGACCTCTTCAACGCCTACGTGGGGCTCGAGATCGTCGGCATCGCCGCGGTGGGCCTCGTCGCGCTCGGGGGGCGCGCCGCCGTCCGGGCCGCCCTGCGCTACCTCATCGTGGCCGTGCTCGGCTCGCTGTTCTTCCTCGTCGCCGTCGGCATCATCTACGGCACCACGGGCACGCTCGACATGGCGCTGGCCGGACAGCGCTGGGCGGCCTCCGGGGCGCCGGCGGCGCTGCCGCTCAGCCTCGCGGCCGTCGGGCTCGCGCTCAAGTGCGCCCTCTTCCCGCTGCACGGCTGGCTGCCGGACGCCCACGCCGCGGCCCCGTCCGCGGCCAGCCCGCTGCTGTCGGCGCTCGTGGTGAAGGCGCCCTTCGTCGTCCTGCTGCGGCTGTGGTTCGAGGTGACCGGCCCCGACCTGGTCACCGGTGTCGTCCTCGGCGTTCTCGGCGCGGCGGCCGTTGGTTGGGGCGGGCTGCAGGCGCTCGTACAGACCCACCTCAAGCGCGTCGTCGCCTACTCGACCGTGGCCCAGGTGGGCTATCTGTTCCTCGCGTTCCCGCTCGCGCTGCCCGGGGGCGACGCGCGGCTGGCCCGGGCCGGCGTCGCGGCCGTCGTCACCCTCGCGGTGGCCCACGGGCTGGCCAAGGCCGCGATGTTCCTGGCGGCGAGCACCGTCAAGGCCAAGCGCGGCACCGACGAGGTCACGACCCTGCCGGGGCTCGCGCGGCACTGGCCGCCCATGGCGCTGGCCATGGCCCTGGCCACCGTCAGCCTCGTCGGGCTGCCGATCTCGGTCGGCTTCCTGGGCAAGTGGCAGCTGCTGTCGGCCGCCGGCGCCGACAGCGCCTGGTGGCTCATCGCCGTCGTCCTGCTCGGCAGCCTGCTGAG